>JAUXCI010000211.1 GCA_030618945.1 Flavobacteriaceae bacterium | reverse complement strand
GTGTAATCGCTAGTTTACGATTTGTTTATAATATTCCTATTCCCGTCACAAAGTAGTTTTTTCGAAAAGAAATTAACTTTATGGGAGGAATTTAATTGAATAAAATTAAATGTTTAAATTGTTTCCATTTTCAATAAGATGGTTAATAGAATTCTAAATAAGGCTTTTAGAAATGCCAGGCATGTAAGTTTTACAAAAGACGCAAAAATAATTTTTTTTAGTGACCTGCATAAGGGGGATAATAGTTATGCCGATGATTTTAAGCACAATTATGAAATATATAAATATGCTTTACAATCCTATTATGATCAGGGCTATACTTATATTGAATTAGGTGATGGGATAGAGCTTTGGGAGAACAAATCTTTTGAGCCTATATTCAAGGCTCATAAATCAATTTTTGATCTTTTGAAAAAGTTTCAAAGGCAAAAACGCTTGTATTTGCTGTGGGGAAACCACGATATGGAATTTCGTAACCCGATTAAAGTGGAACAAATTTTACATACCTTTTTTACTCCAAAAAACATATCGGATAAGCACATATATTTTGATCTTGAATATTACGAAAGTTTGCTTTTGAGTTTTGAAAATACACAGAAAACAATTTTAGCGCTGCATGGCCATCAGGCGGATTATATGAATTATGTACATTGGAAAATCAATCGATTTTTTGTGCGCTATTTTTGGAAATATATGCAGAAATGTTTCGGTATTAGTGATCCTACCAGTCCAGCTAAAAACTATAAAGGATTGATCAAAGTTGAACGAAAGCTCAACCAATGGATCTTGAATAATAACAATCAAATGATCATTTGTGGCCATACCCATCGCCCTAGGTTTCCTGATCCTGGAGACATTCCCTTATTCAATGATGGCAGCTGTGTACATCCCGAGTCCATCATAGGTATTGAAATTGAAAATTCTAAAATTTCGCTTATTAAATGGCATCATTCAAAAAATAATGGACCAAAGCGAAAAATAGTTAAAACCGTATTAGAAGGCCCTGAAGCCTTGAATAATTTTTTTTGATTTTTTGTTAGGGATAGAAATCTTTGTCTTTCTAATCAAGTTGAACCATGGAGTCACAAATTAAATAAACAGTACTAAATATAAGGGCTATTAGGATTAATCAATTTTTTGAGTTCTGCAATTCTTTTTTCTTTTTCCGGTTGCCTCTTTTTAATGGCAAAATCAGTATGGTACACGTGATTCTCTAAAAATTTGATTTGAATTTCATTCCATTCGTTCAAATTCGTCACTAAAGAATAGGCCTTTAATTCTTTGAAAAGTAGATTACCTATAGTGTAAAAATTATCACGGCCCAAATAATCTAAATCAACATCACAAATGATTTGTTCTAAAAGAGTATGAGGCTGCTGAGGAACTTTAGTTGCTAATATAAGTCCAACGACAATTTGGATATCATCTTTTGAAAATCCTAAATCAGACATCATTTCAGTTGCAATTTCAGCACCTTTTGCTTCATGTTCAACTATGGTAGCTATAAATCCTATATCGTGAAATAAAATGCCAATCCTGAGGAGTTTAGCCTGATGCTTATCTATATCCATGTGCTTTAAATACAACTCGCAAGTCTGCAGTGAATATAAGGTGTGATCCACACTATGGTACGACAGCTTACTAGATAATTTAGAATTTAAATCATCTAAAGCTTTTTTTCGCAGTTTATTATATCCTTTCATTCAATATTAAAAATTAGGAAATCGTAAGCGTTATTACCCAATAAGCTACTGATAATATCACAAATATTAAACTCAATCCAAAGTATTTTATTGCCTCATGCACACTTTTGAATTTTTGATCAATTATCTTACTTTCTATATGTATTTGCTGACTGAGCTGTATAAACATCTCTTCCTCACTGGAACAAATTTCCATTAATTTTTTTGTAAACTCTTCAACTGTACCAAAGGCAAAAACGGCATCTCGAAAGAAAAAAACATTGCTGTCGTACTTTACTTCTATCTGAGGTTTAAAAACTTTAAAACAAGCGTAAACGGACCACAAAACAGCAATCAACCATAATACTGAAAATACAATTAAAACGTTACTTGAAGTGAAAACAGGCTGCAATAGGTCTAATCTATCAATAAATAGCCCTAAAATAAGGCTGTGAAATGAAAATATTATCCCGGCTTTAAGTTCCGCTGCCCTTATTAATTTTTCTAATCTTTCTAGCTGCTCCCAATAATTATTTGGATCATGAATCATGACAGTCTTATTATTTTGATAAATTATACATGATAAATGCTAATATAAAACTTTTTTATCTTCATTGGAATGTGAGACCATATCTTTTTTAACTTTTTGGTTATTCACAAAATACATTTTCATAGTGCCTTTGTTTTTAACGGCAACTTTGCCCCTATAGCTACAGTCAAATGAATCTTTAATCAATTCGTAGGTGAATTCTGATATATTAATTTTTCCCGGCTCAGAGCTCGATTCCATTCGTGAGGCGACATTAACCGTGTCACCCCAGATATCATAAGCAAATTTTTTGCTCCCAACTACTCCGGCTACTACGGGCCCGGTATTTACGCCCAAATGTATGTCAAAATGAGGCACATCATTGTTTGAGGCTTTGGTATCTGCCATAAATTTCGCAATTTCAAATGCTGCTTTTACTATTTTTTCAGCGTGATTATTACAGGAAAATGGCAAACCACCTGCACACATATAAGAATCGCCTATAGTTTTGATTTTCTCCAAGCCATATTTTTCTATGATTTTGTCGAACATTGAAAAGTAAAAATTAACTGTTGATACAAGTTCTTCAGGACTTAGCCTTGATGAAAGTATGGTAAATTCTTTGAAGTCAGTGAATAAGACCGAAACGGATTCGAATTTTTTGGCTTTTACTTGACCAGATTCTTTCAATTCTTCTGCTGTCTCTAGGGGGAGAATATTGCGGAGTAAATGATCAGATCTATTTCTTTCTCTATCAATAATTACATTGGTTTTTTGAATATATAAATAGCGTCTGAACAAACCAAATGCAAGAAGACTGATCAAAAGAAGAGCGATAGAAGAGGCAACAACCAATATATTTTGGCTTTGTTTTTGTTGATTTAATAAATCTATTTCACGCTGCTTTTGGGCAATCTCAAAATGGGTTTGCTTTTCTGAGATTTGTTGTATTATGGCGTTGTTGTGCACACTATCTCTATATATGATATGATATTTGTAATTTTCAAGGGATGCAGGGTACCGGCCCATAGCTTCATTTATATTAGTTAAGGCCAAATATGCTTCACTCATTTGCTCTTTTAACCCATGTTTTTTTGCAAGTTCAAGGCTCTTATATGCAAAATTATAGGCCGTTAATTCGTCGCCTTTTTCAAGATAAATATCTGACATAACAATAAAATATGCTGAAACAGGATCAAAATCACCCAATTCAATCAGTATTTTGGTGGCTTGATTGATATGGTTTTCGGCTGTTTTATTTTTACCTTGTTGGGCATAGGCCAATCCTTTATTGCCAAGGTTATAGGCTATTCCGGTTTTATGGTTTAAAGAGCTAAAAATAGCGCCCGACTCATTGAGAAATATCAAAGCGGAATCAGGTTGCTTTTTCAATAAATAATGATCGCCAATGTTTTCAAGAGTAGAAGCATAACCGATAGAATCATTCATTTTTGTAAACAATTCAATTGATTTTTCATAATAATGCATGGTGTTTTTATCATCACCAATTGCCGAATAAACCCGTGCAATATTGCTGTACAGGACAGCTAACTCCTGGAAATTATTATTTTTAAGTGCGATTTCGGTACCTTTAATAAAACTACCCGATGCTTGGCTATGGTCACCTTTTCTTAAATAAGCATGACCTTTAAAAATATACCCGGGAATTAAATAATGCAAAGAATCTTTGGCCATTGCTTTCTCAAGGAGAATCTCGCTATAATAGAGTTTCATCTCTGGGTTGGTATGTGATTCTGACAGTAACTTTAGAATTTTCAGTTCATCCTCGTTATCATAAGCGCCAAAACTATAGAGCAGCTTAAGGCTATCTGCAATTTTTTGATTTTGACTTTCAACTCCCGTGCAAAATAGAGATAATAGCCCTAGAATGATCCATGCTTTTTTAACAAGTACTGGAATGGTGAAAGGCTTGTTCGCCATAATGGGGGGTATGGTTAGTCTTTAGAATTATATTTATACAGAAATATTTTGGTTTTTATTAATTTTCAATTTAGGCTCATTATAATCAACCTTTAAAGGCGAGGGGTCTCTCCTGCCGTTGACAAAATACATTTTCATCATGCCTTTATTCTTTACATCAATTTCTCCTCGATATTCACATTCATAGTTGTCCTTGACTAATAAATAAGTGTTATGGGAGATATTGATTTTTCCTTCTTTAGAATTGGATTCCATTCGTGAGGCGACATTAACCGTGTCACCCCAGATGTCATAAGCAAATTTTTTGCTTCCCACTACTCCTGCCACAACAGGGCCTGTGTTGATACCAATACGTATATTAAAATGAGCCAAATCTCCAAGATTTGAATCTTTGGAATCTTGTATGAACTTTGATATTTCAAAAGCAGCGCTTATGATTTTCTTAGGGTGATCCTCAGTCTCGAAAGGTAATCCACCAGCACACATATAAGCATCGCCTATGGTTTTGATCTTTTCTAAGCCGTATTTGTCAATAATTTCATCAAATTTTGAAAAATAATAATCAACACTTTTCACTAAAACTTCAGGAGATAATTTGTGAGAGTATTTTGTAAAAGCTTCAAAATCTGTAAACATTACGGTTATGGAATCAAACTTTTTAGCCTTGACCTTGCCGCTTTCCTTTAATTCTTCAGCGGTGCCCG
>JAUXCI010000057.1 GCA_030618945.1 Flavobacteriaceae bacterium | reverse complement strand
TAATATTTTAACTATTTAAAAAGATAGTAATACTATTAAGTATAATTATTTCACTATGTTTGTCGAATCAAAAAAATAAAATAATGGACAAAACAGGAATATTTAGTAATTTAAAGAGTGATTTTCCGGCAAGTATAGTGGTGTTTTTTGTGGCTTTGCCCTTATGTTTGGGAATAGCTATGGCTAGTGGAGCGCCACTTTTTTCAGGATTAATTGCCGGAATTATCGGGGGAATTGTAGTAGGAGGCTTAAGCGGCTCGAAAATTGGAGTAAGTGGGCCAGCTGCCGGTTTAGCAGCAATTGTGGTGACTTCCATAGGTTCATTAGGAAGTTTTGAGAATTTTCTTGCAGCCGTTGTATTGGGAGGAATCATTCAATTGATTTTTGGAATTTTGTAGGCCGGTGTGATCGGTTATTATTTTCCTTCGTCCGTTATTAAAGGTATGCTCACAGGTATTGGAATAATCATTATTCTAAAACAAATCCCGCACTTTTTTGGATATGACGCTGATCCAGAAGGTGATTTAGCCTTTCTTCAACCTGATGGACAGAATACATTTTCCGAATTATTTAATTTTGTTAATTATATCAAACCTGGTTCAGCCTTAATAGGATTTATTGGTTTGGCCATTTTACTGTTATGGGATAAAGTATTGAGCTCAAAATCCAGAATTTTCCAATTGATTCAAGGGCCTCTTGTCGCTGTTGTAGTGGGTATATTGTTTTATATGTTTAGCAGAGAAAATGATGCCTTGGCCATAACTTCTTCTCACCTTGTAAGCGTACCGGTTCCCAATGATTTTTCTTCTTTTATGACTCAGTTTAGTTTTCCGAATTTTGGCGCTTTAGCTAATACTGAAGTATGGATAGTTGCTTTTACCATAGCACTCGTCGCGAGCTTGGAAACCTTGCTCTGCGTAGAAGCATCTGATAAACTGGACCCTCATAAAAACGTGACACCCACAAACAGGGAGCTTATGGCACAAGGGGCCGGAAATATTTTATCCGGTATGATTGGAGGCTTGCCCATTACACAGGTTATTGTGAGGAGTTCAGCAAACATCCAATCTGGGGCAAGAAGCAAAATGTCGGCTATCATTCATGGTTTGTTTCTTTTGGGTTCTGTGGTTTTAATTCCCAATCTGTTAAACATGATTCCTTTATCCGTATTGGCGGCAATTTTATTGATTGTAGGGTTTAAATTAGCTAAACCGGCTTTGTTTATGAGTATGTATAAATTAGGATGGAAACAGTTTGTTCCTTTTATGGCAACGGTATTAGGAATCATTTTCACTGATTTACTGGTTGGAATAGGTATGGGACTCCTGGTTGGTATAGTTGTGATTCTTTTTAAGAGCTATCAGAATTCTCATTTTCTGCACAAAGAAGGAGAAGACGTTGACGACGGTAAGTTAAAAATGACTTTGGCCGAAGAAGTTACTTTCTTTAATAAGGGTGCTATCTTAAAAGAATTGGATAAATTAGCATCAAACTCATTTTTAGAACTTGACGTGACAAAAACTAAATACCTGGATCATGATATCATAGAAATTCTGGACGACTTTATCCATAAAGCAGTAGAAAGGAATATCACGATCAAACTTATATCTGAAAAAGGAGTCGTGATCAACCCTGAAAGTTATTTCAAATTTTTCACCAATTATCCGAAAGCAAGTTAAATCGATTAAAAAATTACCGATGAAAGCACAAACAAAAGAAAGTCAGTCGGCTTTAAGCCAAGAGAAAATTTTAGAAATTTTAAAAGAAGGCAATAAAAGATTTGTCAACAACCAAAGTCTAAACAGATATTTACAACAACAAGTGGAAGAAACAAGTCAGGGCCAGTTTCCTTTTGCTACTGTTTTAGGCTGTATAGATTCCAGAGTTCCTATAGAAACTGTATTTGATCAAGGTATTGGAGATCTTTTCAGTATCCGTATTGCGGGTAATTTTGTAAATGATGATATTCTGGGAAGTATGGAATTTGCTTGTAAACTGGCTGGATCAAAAGTTATTTTAGTTTTAGGTCATACGTCGTGCGGGGCGGTAAAAGGAGCTTGTGACAATGCCGAATTAGGGCTTTTAACCGGGCTTTTGAATAAAATAAAGCCGGCAGTAAATGCAGTTAAAATACCAGATCAGGAATCTTTGCGAAATTCAAAGAATATTGATTTTGTTAATGAAGTTGCTGTTATGAATGTGACATTGACAATAGATGAAATCAGGAAAAGAAGCAAGGTGCTCGCTGAGATGGAAAGTGATGGGGAGATATTGTTAGTTGGAGCAATGTATGATATTGCATCCGGAAAAGTAACGTTTTATTAAAAATCAGTTCATTAATCAAATAATCAAGCGTAAAAAAAGTATCAATGAAATGCCGGGTTGGAAATAAGGGTATGGTCTTTATTATTTATGGGATATATATTTAAGCTAATTGAAAAACAGCATTTTCACGACCCATGATCCAATCTAAATTAACTGTATTGTTTTGATTAAAGTCCTGGAACATTTCCTTTAACTGACTATCAGTATTGGCCGGGTCATGATGTACAATAACCAGTTTTTTCACCTTGCTAAGCTTAGCAAATTTTACGGCTTGTTCTATAGAAGAATGGCCCCATCCAATGCGCCTGCCATATTGGGCGTTTGTATATTGGCCATCGTGAAATAGTAAATCTGCTTCCTTGGCTATGTTGTATCCACTGCTCCATTGCTCTAAATCGGGAAAATGGGCAGAACCTAATGCTGGTTCATGATCTGGTATATAAGCCAATACAGTTTTATCGAGTTCCAACCTAAAACCTACAGTAGGCCCCGGGTGACAGATGTATTCTGACCTGACAGTAAAATCATCAATCTTAAATGATGAATTGTTGATTTCCATGACATTAACCGGTGCGGGCAATTCCTTGAATCTCACAGGAAAAAAAGGAGGGGAAAAATAGCGCGTTAACCGCACTATTAAGCTTTTTGACGTTCCGGAAGGTCCCCAAATATTGATCGTACATTTTGGATTGTAAAAAGGTTTAAAATAACCCAAACCCATGATATGGTCTAAATGAAGGTGGGTAAGTAATATATTTATTTCGAGCGTTTCAGGCTTCAAATTTTCCCCTAAGCGTTGAATACCTGAACCCCCATCAAGTATAATACAAGTTTTTTTATGTTCCACCTGAACGCAGGCTGTATTTCCGCCAAAATAATTTTTTTCAAGCCCTGGTGAAGGCAATGATCCTCGGCAGCCCCAAATTATAACTTTCATTTTTCCAAGATTTTCCAAAATATGGCAATAGCGCCCAAAAAACGATTAGGCCTTCCCACAATTGGGAATGAGGTAACGGAAATTTTATAAACTGATCCCCGCAGATTATTAATCCAAAATTTACCATGAGAAGGCAATTTAGTAGCTAAGGTTTGGACTAGGGGTAAATCCTCAACAGGAAAAGCATTTCCTTTGTCGTCCTGAGGCCTAAACATCGTTGACCATTCAGATGTCGGCATGGCTCCCGACTCATTATAAGTCAATCCCAAAAGTTCTTCTGCCGGTTCATTATAAAAAATAAGATTGCCCTCAGTGTCAACTATAAAAACTGGAGTGGATAAACAATCGGCGAATTGCCGACTTAAGATAACCTCAATTTCTTTTGATGACATATGATATCAGTATTTAAGAATGAATGGTTAAATGAGCTAAAAATATGACCGTTAAATAGCATAATTTGGCTTATACCAATTCTAAAGGTAATGATTAATTATGATAACTGAAAAATATCTATATTTTTTTACTTGCTAAACACATGTAAATCAAGAGTATGTTGCTTGTGTAAACAGATAGCTTTGAACGTTTTTGTTGCCAAAAACAAGAAAAGAACAAATTAATATCAAATCTTAGCGATTCAGACTTTTTATATTTGTTTATATTTGAGAAAACACTAAACTATTCAGTTAGCCAGAAAGGTATTCAATTTATATTCTAATTGATATTTGGTTTCCTTCGGGCTTTATTAATAAAGTATATAGCTTTATCATTAATTCAAAAAACGCCTATGGATCAGCTAAAATCAATACAACGTATCGCTCGTATTGCCTTGCTGGTAAAAGACTATGACAAGGCTTTGAATAATTCGATAATTTTTAATGAGTTGCTATTTATATGTTTGAAGCCCTGAAAGAAGCTTTTCCAATGTCACTTGGTCTGGCTTTAAGCCCTTTCCCATTGATAGCCATTATCATCATTCTGATGACTCCAAAGGCCAAAAGCAATTCCCTGTGGTTTTTGCTGGGATGGATTTTGGGAATTTATGGCATTGGTTTATTGATCATAATCATTCCTGGTTTGGGTAGCAAGCATGACATGCCAAGTGTCTACTCTGGTGTTATCAGGATAGTCCTGGGGCTTAGTTTGTTGTTCTTTGCTTTTAAAACCTGGCTTAACAGGCCACGCAGCGAAGATGAAATTGTTACACCAAAATTGTTTTTGAGTATCGATAAGTTCGGAGTGCGAAAATCGATGCTTACGGGATTTTTATTTTCAGCTGCAAATGTTAAAAATATGGCATTCAGTGCTGCCGGTGCAGTTAGAATCAATCAATCATTACCCGAGAATGAAAGCATTTTTATTGCCTTGTTATTATTTTCATTGATTGGGAGTTTGACTTTATTATTTCCGGTAATGGTTTATGTTTTTGCGGAAAAAAGAATTGAACCTACTTTTTTGATTTGGAAGAAATGGTTGATTAAAAACAATGCCACCCTGTTGGTCTTTATGCTTGGTTTTGTAGGTTTGATACTTGTTAAAGGAGGTATAGAAATTTTAAAATAAGTGATACTAAAGGATGTCACATTAAATCATAAATATGAAACGCATGATAAATATGCTGTTCTTATCAGCTTTATTGAATTCTTGTTCAGAGGATAAACCGATAATTAATGAGTTTAAGACGGATTCAGATCCGTTTAAAACGAATTTGTGGTTGGATTATAATAAAGAGTATACAAACTTTAGTCTTTGGTCTCCTGCAGCACAGGAGGTGAGATTACATTTGTACCAGAAAGGCAATGGAGGAAGGCCATTAGAAACACATTTATTTGATGCAGGTCAAAATGGCTTGTGGTATATTGGTTTAGAGGATGATTTACAAGGCACCTATTATACCTACCAGATCAAGATCGATGGAAATTGGTTGGAGGAATATCCAGGGATTTATGCTCAGGCAGTAGGAGTGAACGGCAAAAGGGCTATGGTTATTGATTTAAACATGACAAATCCAGAAGGTTGGGCAGCTGATAAAGGGCCGGAAATAAAACATACAAACGAGGCGATTATTTACGAATTGCATATAAGAGACATGACCATCCATCCTCAATCTGGTTCGTCAATGCCCGGGAAGTATTTGGGGCTTGTTGAAGAAGGCACACATGGACCAAAAGGTGTAGCCACAGGTATAGATCACCTTAGTGAAATGGGTATTACCCACGTTCATTTACTGCCCACTTATGATCATTATTCAATTGATGAAACAAAATTGGATAGCGCTCAATTCAATTGGGGCTATGATCCTAATAATTATAATGTCCCTGAAGGTTCTTTTTCTTCTAATCCTTACAAGGCTGAAGTACGAATCAAGGAGTTCAAAGAAATGGTAAAAGCATTTCATGACAAAGGTATAGGAGTTGTCCTGGATGTTGTGTATAACCATACTGGCGGAGCCTTTGAAAATTCTAATTTTAATTTAGAGGCGCCGGGTTATTATTACAGACATTGGGAAGATGGTAGGCCATCCGATGCCTCTGCCTGCGGCAATGAAACGGCCTCAGATAAGGAAATGATGCGCAAATTTATATTGGAATCAGTAAGCTATTGGGCCAAAGAATACCATTTGGATGGTTTTCGTTTTGACCTGATGGGAATTCATGACATTACAACAATGAATGAAGTTGCAAAAACGCTTAAAAAGGTGAATCCGAATATTTTTGTTTATGGAGAAGGCTGGACAGCAGGGGATTCACCCCTACTGGCATCGCAACAGGCCTTGAAGAAAAATATCACAAAGATGCCGCAAATTACTGCATTTAGCGATGATATGAGAGATGGTTTAAAAGGGTCTGTATTTGAAGATAAAAGTACCGGTTTTGTAAGCGGGGCCGTAAATAGTGAGGAATCTGTTAAAATGGGTATAGTGGGCTGCATAGAGCATCCTCAAATTGACTATCAATCAGTTAATTATTCAGACGCTGCCTGGGCTGATGAGCCCTGGCAATCAATTTCATATGTTTCCTGTCATGACAACCATACCTTGTATGACAAACTAAAAGTATCCAGAACTGATGCTGATGAGAAGGATATTATTCAGATGGATAAATTGGCTAATGCTGTGGTGATGACGTCTCAGGGAACTGCTTTTATACACGCCGGAGCTGAAATGTTAAGAACAAAAAATGGGAATCATAATTCCTATAATTTACCTGATTCAATTAATCAAATTGACTGGAACTGGAAAGTGTCTAATGCCAAGGTGGTAGAATATTACAAGAACTTAATTACTTTAAGAAAGCAACACCCCGCTTTTAGGATGACGTCTTCAGAGGAGCTCAGAAACAAACTGGAATTTAAAAAGACAGCAAATGGTTTAATAAGTTTTCAAATTAAGGATTTCGCCAATGGTGATATCTGGAAAAATATTTATGTTGTTTATAATGCGAAACCACAGGCTGTGAATTATGATTTACAAGGAGAATGGCTCATAGCCGTTTTGGGAGATGATTTTTTCTTTGATAAAAATAAAAGCGTTAAAGGTTCGGTTGAAATACCTGCGACTTCGATGATGGTGGTTTTTCAAAAGTAAAAACTGCTGACACCTTCAACATTCATTCTAAGTCAAAAAAATCTTATATATTTACTAAAATCAAGCAGTAAGTTCGATTTTCTTTTACTTGTCGACTTATATGATTGAGATCTTGAGCTTTGTACTCATCAACTAACTAAACCCACTATCCAAATGAAAAAATTCTATCTTGTTTTAGCCCTGTTTCAATTTATTTTCAATTTCGGTTATTCACAGGAAATCACCGGCACATGGCATAGCATTGCCAATTTTCCAGATATAAGCGTTCGCATTGATATGCACGTGGTTCAGAACGAATCAGGTTTTTCAGCTACCATAGATGATCCAGATGGAGGGTCTTTTGCTAATCCGCTAGACACCCTAATTATTTCAGGAAACACAGTTAAATTTAAGATATGGGGGCTTGATTATAAAGGATCATTTTCAAGTGAAAATCAAACAATAAATGGTGATTGGAAATATCCAGGAAACTCAATTGCATTGAATTTTGGAAGGCAAAGCATTGCGCCTCCTGAAGGGAGTATAGTGACTATAAAAGAGGAATATGACAAAGAGGAACGGCAAATTGAAATGAGAGATGGTATAAATTTATTTACCTCCATCTATAGTCCAAAAGATAATTCAGATTCCTATCCAATTTTAATTGTCAGGACTCCTTATAATAGCGAACCTAAAGAAGGTCAATATAGCAACAGGTTGAAGAGTTTGACTCATTTACTAAAAGAAAAATATATTATAGTTTATCAGGATGTTAGAGGGCGTTATATGAGTGAAGGCATATTTGAAGACGTTAGACCTTATAATCCGAATAAAAAGAAAAAGGAAATTGATGAGAACAGTGACACTTATGATACCATCGACTGGTTAGTGAAAAATGTGGCTAATAACAATGGTAAAGTGGGAATTTTTGGTGTATCCTATCCCGGCTTTTACTCGACTATGGCTTTGCCTAATGCGCATCCCGCCTTAAAGGCTGCTTCTCCTCAGGCGCCAGTGACTAATTGGTTTCTTGGGGATGATTGGCATCATAATGGGGCTTTCCTGTTGATGGATGCCTTTTCTTTTTATTCGAGTGTGGGCAGGCCAAGACCCGAACCCACTCGAGAGAGTCCTTCTTCATTTAAATTTAATAATAGTGACAACTATGATTTTTATAAAGATATAGGTCCAGTCAAAAATGTGCAACGTGATTATTTTGGAGATTCTATTCAATTCTGGTCCGATTTAATGTCACACCCAAATTATGATGACTTTTGGAAGGAACGCAATGTGCTTCCACATCTAACTAATGTGAAGCCAGCTGTTTTAGTGGTTGGTGGTTGGTTTGATGCTGAGGATCTATATGGACCACTTAATACTTATGAGGCTATAGAAAAACAGAACAGCGATAATCAAAACAGGTTGGTGATGGGGCCTTGGTTCCACGGTCAATGGGGTAGTAAAAATGCCAATAAGCTTGGGAATATTCATTTTGGAAGTGATACTTCAATTTATTATAAAGAAATGGAGTTACAATTCTTTAATTATTATTTAAAGGATAAGGGAGAAATGAATTTGCCCGAGGCTTCTATATTTGTTACTGGTTCAAATGAATGGAAAGGTTTTAAGAGTTGGCCGCCTGCAGAGGCTGAACAAAGGATACTGTATTTGGATTGTGATGAAAAACTTAGCTTTTCTCAACCGGAAAGCCAAGAATGCTTTGATGAATATATAGTTGACCCTAATAAACCGGTTCCTTATACAGAGGATGTACATCTTCGTAGAACAAGAGAGTATTTAACAGATGACCAGCGATTCGCGAGCAGAAGGCCGGATGTAATGGTGTACCAAACCGAAATTTTAGAAGAAGATATTACTGTTGTTGGGCCACTTAAAGTTGAATTTTTTGTGAGCACTTCAGGTACAGATGCTGATTATGTGGTTAAAATGATAGATGTGTTTCCAGATGAAATGAATGATTATCCTAAGAATGATATGAAAGTTCCTATGGGAGGCTATCAAATGTTGGTAAGAGGGGAAGTGTTGAGGGGCAAATTCAGAAACAGTTTTGAACAACCCGAACCCTTTGTCCCAAATGAAGTAACCAAAGTATCTTTTGAAATTCCGGATACGGCTCATCAATTTAAAAAGGGACATAGAATTATGATTCAAGTGCAAAATTCCTGGTTCCCGCTAATAGATATAAATCCTCAACAGTTTGTGAATATTTATGAGGCAGAGGAGAAAGATTTTATAAAGGCCACACATCGAATATATCACGATGCTAATCATCCATCCAGTATATCAATTAGTGTTTTAAAAAATTAAGAATACCTGTTCAGGCTGATGATGCCTGCGTTTTATTCTGAAATAATTGCTTTCAAAAGACCTTACAATTCTTTTGAAAGCACCTTTAAATCAATTATAAAAAAAATATTTTCTTAGGACATTGGCAGATGACTGGTAAGGATCAACTTAGTGCTATCGAAAAGTAAGAAAGATTTGGTTATAGCTATTTAGGTTCCAAATGTAAGCTGTGGCTGATGTTAGCATGGTTGGTGTTTAAACTTTTATTATCTTGGATGAATATATTTAACCTTATTATAACTTTTATTTAAACCATCAACATCAATGATTTCTAACCATAAACCTTATCCAATGAAAAATTTTGTCTTAATTCTGGTATTTTCTTTCTTTTTGACTTTCTCATATGCCCAGCAGCGTAATAAAAAATATGATGAAGCTTTTCAACTGGTAGAAGTATGGTTGGAGGCACAAAAAGATTTTGATCAACTTCCAGGCTTAACGGCAATTGTTGTTGAGGACCAGGAAGTACTTTGGTCAGGGGCTTTTGGTTTATCCAATGTGGAAAATAATACTATGGCAGAGGCCTCGACACTTTGCAGTATTTGTTCCATATCTAAGTTATTTACTTCCGTGGCCGTCATGAAGCTATATGATGAGGGTAAACTGCGTTTGGATGATCGTGTAGATGACTTATTGCCGGCTTATAAACTGAAGCAAAAGTATCCCGAAAGTGGACCTATAACCGTGAGATCATTAATGACTCATTCTTCAGGGTTACCCAGGGAAGCAGCGTACCCATATTGGACGGGTCCGGATTTTCCTTTTCCAACTAAAGAACAAATTGACGACAAATTAAAAGATCAGGAAACGCTGTATACTGCCTCCACGTATTTCCAGTATAGTAATTTGGCACTTACGCTGTTAGGAGAAATTGTTGAGGAAATATCGGGCCTTCCTTATGAGGAATATGTGCAAAAAAACATTCTTGAACCTCTTGAATTATCAGATACTCGGACCGAAATGCCTAAAGCCATGTATGGTGAGGAATTAGCTATTGGTTACAGCGCTATGCCAAGAACGGGTAAGCGGGAAAAAGTAAATTTATTTCAAGCCAACGGAATTACTCCGGCTGCTGGATTTTCGTCAAACGTAATTGACCTTGGAAAATTTGCTTCTTGGCAATTTCGATTGAGAGATACAACTACAACAGAAATTTTAAAACCCTCCACGCTTAAAAATATGCAAAATGTTCATTGGACAAATCCAGACTGGACCACCACTTGGGGATTGGGTTTTTCAGTGTATAAAGGTCCTGATGGAAATACATGGGTTGGTCATGGGGGCAGCTGTCCAGGTTACCGGTCAACACTTCAGTTGGATTTAAAGAATAAAAGGGCTTTCTCAGTGATGATTAATTCAAGTGGAACGAATCCTGGAAAATATGTTAGAGGAATCAATTCCATTATGAAGAAGGTGAAGGCCGAAAAAAAAGAAGATAAATCTGAAGAAAAGGTTGATAAGGATCATTTGAATCAATTTGTTGGGTATTACAGTCAAATGCCATGGTGGGGAGAATCTTATATTGGTGTTTGGGAAGGGAAATTAGTGAGCCTAGGACTGCCATCAGAAAAGCCGGGAGAGTCCATGACTTTTTATAAACATATAGAGGGCGACACTTTTCAAAGGATCAGAGATAATAAAGAATTGGGGGAAACTCTGGAATTTAAAAGAGACAAAGAAGGTGATATAATTCATTATGTGAGACATGGGAACTATTATAGAAAGATCATTAGGTAGCTGATAATGGGGAAAAACATTTAGAACTTGACTTAAAAACACATAAACCAAAAGCAGATATAAACCATGAAAGAATTAAAAAAAGAAGACATAAAGCAGGAAGTATTTGATCTATATGATGACTATGCACATAATAAGTTTGACAGAAGGCAATTCATGGAAAGATTATCAGTCTATGCCATTGGCGGGATAACAATCTCTTCATTAATGAGCTTTATGATGCCTAATTATAAAGACAATCTGACAATTGCACAGAATGACCCCAGATTAAGTTCTGATTTCATCACCTATTCTTCTCCGAAAGGAGGAGGAGAGATCAAAGGGCTCTTGTCAAAACCAAGTGATGCTAAGGAGAAATTGCCAGGTGTTGTTGTGGTCCATGAAAACCGAGGTCTAAATCCATATATAGAAGACGTTGGTAGAAGAGTGGCCCTAGAAAATTTTATTTCGCTAGCCCCGGATGCACTTAGCCCATTAGGTGGATACCCTGGAAATGATGATGACGGCAGGACGCTTCAAAAGCAAAGAGACCCTAAGG
>JAUXCI010000235.1 GCA_030618945.1 Flavobacteriaceae bacterium | reverse complement strand
TGAGTTGACATTGAAGGGGTATGATGAACCGATTCAACACATTTAATAGTGTCAAATTGATCTGAAAATAAAAGCCCTAAATCAGTTTCATCATACTGCTGAATTTCCAGGCCACTGCATTTTAAGGGTCCCGTTTTTGAAAAAGTTCCCAGAGCAAAAACACCATTCACATTGAGACCTGTGGAGACTATGCGGTGATAGGTTTCGATTTCTTTCTTTTCGGTTAAAAAATGGAAACAGGCCCTGTCATGCCAAAGGTCATATTTTTCTTCAGGCTCAAAATCAGTTATATCCGAGCATATCCATGCGACTATTTCAGCTTTTTCACCTAACCTCAACTTTGCTCTTTCAATCGCTTTAGCCGAAATATCCAGCACAGTAAGGTTTGTAAAACCTATTTCTATCAAGTTGTCAATAAGTAAACCATCACCGGCTCCAATATCAATTATTTTGGCTTCTTTAGGTAGGTCCGCTTTATTAATAAACTCGAGTGACAATGCAGGACTGGCCTGATACCATCCCACTTCGGTTAGTTTTTTATGATCATAAATATTTTCCCAATAGTTCTTTCTCAAAGTTCCAGAAAATGAACTATCCGACTTAAGCTTATCATTTTTCATCTACTTATTGAATTTGAGGCAGTGCTATTACATGAGCATGAATTTCCACCCCATGCAAAGTTTGTTCTAACCTTTTATCATACATTTTGACACCTTTAACGTCATTGAGTTTCCCTTGCGTAGAAATGGCTTTAACACCATAAAATTGCCCTTCCGGGCCAAGGGCTTTAATATGAATAATATAACCCGATTTACGCACTCCCTTAACCTCTAAGAAATTTCCGTTTTTATCAATGGCTTTAATTGGATATACATTCCCATTTTCATCAATAGCTGCAACGGGTTTATATTCCGCTTCACTAACCAGCACTTTAACCGGTAATTGATTATCACCGTGGAAGGCTTTTACATCCATAAGATAGCTTTGGGTTGAATCCTGCATGGCTTTTACGTCATACATTACTCCTTTGTCATCAAAGGCCTTTACATCAAGGGTATAACCATCAGGGTGCAATGCCTTAACATGCCAAATCAAATTCTGAATGGACTCTTTACTTTGCTCTTTTAAATGGGATTGATTTTGTGCGGTTAGGCCAACGAAAACAAGCAGCAGCATCGGCATCAACAAGGATCTATATACATTTCTCATGGCTAACTGATTCATTAATCACAACAAAATTAATGATATGCCTTGGCTTAATATATGACTTTGGTTAGTTTTTAAATTAGGCCAATTGTTTGCTCATTTGGTTCAATCTATAATCCGACGGAGAAACACCGTAAAATTGTTTGAAACTACGAGAGAAATGGGCCAGATCATTAAAACCACAGTCAAAGGCTATATTACCCACATTCTCAGCTGATCCTTTGAGTAATTCACCTGCCTTTTCTAATTTCTTCTTACGTAAATATCCAGCTGTACTATCATTGTAAATCTCTTTGAACTTACGTTTAAAGCTCGATAAACTATGATTGCTTAAAAGAGCGAGATCAGTCACACTAATATCATCATAAAGATGTGCATCAACGATTTCACGGATTGAATAGCTCTGCGGCGAAAAAAGTTGCGCAAGTATTCTCTTTACATCGCTTGCATTTTTTGTATGCATTAACAACATAAATAGTTCTTTGATTTTCAATACCAATAACTCTTCAGTGGCAAGCGACGGGTTCTCAAAATAAAACAAAATACTGTCGATATATTTGATCAATAATTCATTTCCTTTGATCAATGGTAAATTGGATGTCACTTGCTCGTTTTCTTCGATCTTTAAAAATGAAGGGATTTCGTTTCGATAGATCTCCTTTAGCACTTCAGGAAGAAGATGGATCACCATAGTGTGGTAATTTGAATCCTCCTGACCAAGATGAATCCTGCCAAGATAATTCCCGCATTTTAGCAATACTGCCTCTTGTGAATTCAATTTAACAATATCAGTTGCCGACAACACTGATCCCGACCCTTCAATCACAAAAATAAAACAAGCCTCATTATCCATTGGATTGGGCATCCTCAAAGGCGGCTTTACAATGGCTTTTTCAAAAAGGTGCTTACCAAATAACTCAAGGGATTTGTGTTCAATGATCATATAGGAATGGTAGTTAGTATTGATTCTATACTAATATGACGACCATGACAAGAATATATTACAGTTTTTTACCAACTATTTTTCAAAAAGAATACAATATTTTAGAGGCATGTTTTTTAAAGCCTGAAAAAAGGGCTCCGACTTTCTTCTCTCCCTGTGCTAAAGGCATCATGGGCGAATTTAATCATAGCCTGATTTCTTCTATGATGTCAATATCATAAAGTTTCCATAAACCATTTTTTGACCTTAGGTTTAATATGGCTGAATATTGGTTGTTTCGACTGTGAATATGTCCCCAATGTCCAACGTCGCCAGTTACCAGCCATTTACATTTAAATGTAATTCCTTCCTTATCGGATGACACCTCTTCAACATCCATTACCTCAACATTTTTTACTTTAACTTGAATCCCTCCCTGACTTTCCAACACCATACTTTTTCTTGTGTCAATATAAATTTCAGTCAATAATTCCTCAGCATTACTTACGGCTAGTTTATCATAAATATCGCTTTCCTCCCTAAAATCAAAGGCGCGATAGGTATTTTTTAAAAGATGGCTTATAAGCGATGAGGCTTCAGGTTTGGTAAATGAAGTTTTTTGAACAAAAGGAATTGTCAATTTGGGCCTAAAGAAGAAGCTTACAAAAAATAACACAATCCCTACCGTTATGATACTTCCATAAAACAGTTTGGTTTTAATTATTTTAGATCTCTTTTGGAATAATCGGACAATACCAAATAAGAAGAAAAGTATTGCTCCAAGTTGAAGCAAAGGAATTTCAGCCGATGATACCTGAACCTCAGATATCGTTGGTAGTTTATACTTTTTCATGAAATTTTGCCAGGTCAGCACATGGTCATCTTCTTTTAGGACATAAGGCATCGGACCAACCGGATCAGTAGCCACATTAGGTACGCTGGTTATTTTATCAGTAAACATATCCCAGTCAATGGTAATATTCTGGGCAATACCATCATGGGGATAGGCAAAAATAACGCCAATAACTGCCGATGAATAATCCATCCGTTCCTTGAATTCCTGAATTTGAATTCCGGCGAGAGACCATTTTACAAAATGAACCTTATCAATAATAGGTTGACCAACCTTGCCATCTATGGTCACTATATTTCTGTTTATTAAAAAATTAGCTACTTTTTCTTTTAAATCGTCAATTTCATCAATTTCAATATAATCATCCAATTCATAGCCTAAATCCATCCACTCCTCCAGATCTTTTACCCTCATTAAAACTTCGTGCCTCACTTCATAAGGGTCAACATAAAGAAAAGACATTAAGGAAGACTGATGGTGGCGTCGTAAGTTTATATTGTCAAACCTTGAGTACCAGGGATCTTCCCAATTAAGATTTAATGTTGTTTTTCGACTTAAATATCGAAGATCATTTACTGGTATATTTTTATGATAAGTAACAAAGCCAATATTGGCCATGGTATTTCTCATACCCTCTTCAACTGGCGGTGTTATAAGCACTTTACTTGGCTTCGTATCCAGGGTGTATATAATTTCTGTAAACAATACTTGTTTGCTCAGATTGGCATTCTCCTCAACAACCCCGGTATACAAGGAGGCTCTGTACTTCCTCGGCATAAGTTCCTGCTTCACTATTTTACCAATCAAATTCTTTCCATCTGCATTTAATGTAAATACGTCAGTATAAAAATAATTTTCACCTTTAGCCTTTATCAGTTTTGCAATTTCTTCCTTTAGAAATTCGGCAGGAATAACTGGTTCAAAATATTTCCAATCCAATAAGCCTATTTCATAGGTAACTCTAATTTGTCCATCTTCTATATAGATCTCAATGATTGTTTCACATTGATCCGCCCTGATCCAACTAATAAAATCGGCCTTTGCCGGGAGGAAAAAAAGAAGAATAGTAATCGTTAAGAGAAAATATTTGTATTTCATTAAAATAGTTTCATTCATTAAAATTCTTTCAAATATAATTAAAATTATAGGAGAGTGTTTAAGTTTCTAAGCTATATTACCAAAACTGAAATTGCATTAAAATATTAAAATTTCTTATACTGCAAAATAAAAAAAGACCACAAAAAT
>JAUXCI010000115.1 GCA_030618945.1 Flavobacteriaceae bacterium | reverse complement strand
TTTAATTCAACGGGTACCCCAGCGGTTTTTATGCATGCTGCAGATGCCATACATGGAGATCTTGGGGATATTCAAAATTCTGATATTGTGATATGTATCTCAAAAAGCGGCAACACTCCAGAAATCAAAGTCTTAGTGCCGCTCATAAAAAATTATGGGAACAAGATCATTGGAATCACAGGAAATCCGAATTCCTTTCTTGGAAAAAATGCAGATTTTACTATAAATTCTTATGTTGAGAAAGAGGCATGCCCAAATAATTTGGCCCCAACAACAAGTACAACAGCACAATTGGTTATAGGTGATGCTTTGGCCATCTGCTTGCTGAATCTTAAAGATTTTTCAAGTAAGGATTTTGCTAAATACCATCCGGGAGGAACTTTGGGCAAAAAACTCTATTTAAGAGTAGATGATCTGGTAGCCAATAATGAAGCCCCTAAGGTTGCTGCGAAGTCATCTATTAAGGATGTTATCGTCGAAATTTCAGAAAAAAGATTGGGTACAACAGCGGTTGTTGAAAATGACAGCATAATTGGAATTATTACAGATGGCGATTTGAGAAGAATGCTTGAAAAGAATACTGATTTTAGTAAATTAACTGCAAAGGATATCATGAGTACCAATCCAATTCAGGTAGATTCAGATACCATGGCCGTAAATGCTTTGGATATTATGCAAAAGCACGATATTACACAGATATTGGTCTCGGAAAATGATAAATACAAAGGTGTTATTCATTTTCATGATTTGTTAAAAGAAGGGATCATTTAAATAATAGACTATGAGTAAACATAAGGAGGAAATGTCTTTTTTGGACCATCTGGAAATATTAAGATGGACCTTAGTAAGGTCTTCTTTGTCAATAGTAGCCTTTGGAATGGTTGCTTTTATGATGAAGGATTTCATCTTTAACACAATTCTTTTGGCGCCAAAAGATCCTTCTTTTTTTACCTATAGATTTTTGTGCTCGGTATCCCAAAAACTTGGCACTGATGGGTTTTGTATTGAGGATATTCCATTTATAGTTCAAAGCAGGACAATGGCTGGTCAATTTTCTGCGCATATTTGGACTTCCATAGCCTTTGGCTTTGTGATGGCCTTTCCATATATCATTTGGGAAGTATGGAAGTTTATCAAACCAGCCCTATATGATAACGAGAAAAAGAATGCGAAGAGTTTTATCATAATCACTTCTTTTTTATTTTTTTTAGGAATCCTTTTCGGATATTATGTCATCACGCCTCTATCCATTAACTTTTTAGGAAGTTATACCGTAGCGGAAGAAGTAAAGAATAATTTTGATTTAAGTTCCTATACAGGCCTGTTAAAGGCTTCATGCCTTTCTTCAGGTTTTATTTTTGAACTTCCCATCATCATTTATTTTTTGACTAAGATGGGGCTTGTTACGCCTGCATTTTTGAAAGAGTATCGCAAATACGCTTTAGTTATGGTATTGATTCTATCCGCTCTGATCACCCCTCCTGATATAATTAGTCAGGTTATTGTAGCTATACCGATGGTTATTTTATACGAAATCAGTATAAAAATATCTACTTTTATAATCAAGAAACAAAAGAAAGAAGAGGAAGAAGCAGAGAAGGAATTGGTAAAAAAATAAGCTTAACGCTAATTATAAAAAATGCTAGAACACCTATGATCCTACGAGCCAATAATATCATGAAAATGTATGGAAATAGAAAAGTTGTAAAAAACATTTCTCTTGAAGTTAAACAGGGTGAGATCATAGGCTTACTCGGACCAAACGGCGCAGGCAAAACTACTTCCTTTTATATGATCGTAGGAATGATCAAACCAAATGAAGGGACAATATTCCTGAACGATATTGATATCACTAAGGATTCAATGTATAAAAGAGCACAAAGAGGGATTGGATATCTTGCTCAGGAGGCTTCAGTTTTTAGAAAATTATCCGTTGAGGACAATATCATGTCTGTTTTGCAATTTTCTCATTATAGTAAGGAAGAGCAAAAGGAAAAATTGGAATCCTTGATAGAGGAATTCAGTCTTGGACGAGTGAGAAAGAATCGTGGTGATCTGCTTTCTGGTGGTGAAAGAAGAAGAACTGAAATTGCCCGGGCCCTGGCATCAGATCCAAAATTCATTTTATTAGATGAACCGTTTGCGGGAGTTGACCCCATTGCTGTGGAAGACATTCAAAGTATTGTGGCGCATTTAAAAGATAGAAATATAGGTATACTTATTACTGATCACGATGTACATGCTACTTTGGCTATAACCGATAAAACGTATCTGATGTTTGAAGGTGGTATCTTAAAAGAAGGTAGCCCCAAGGAACTTGCCGATGATGAACTTGTACGAAAAGTATATTTAGGAAAAGACTTTGAATTAAAGGAAAGAAAAAAGAAACTCAATTTATAAAAAAACCCTATTACCGGTCGGTAATAGGGCATACATACAAACAAATCTGAAAAATTTATAAAAAATTTTTCCAGATGACTTTAAGCTTTAATGTTCACCTGTTTCTATTCCTATGATTTTCCCGGTTTCATTGATCAGTAAATAATGAGACCAGCTTCCTTTTTCTACTTTAAATTTATAAACACTAATATCCTTCTTTCTTACAAATGTCACTTCATTGGATATTTTATAATTTGAATAATCCTTCAAAGATTCTTTCACCTTTTTAGGAGTTTTCTCCTTAGTTGTTTTAAATACTTCTTTTTCTTTTTGCTTCCCTTCCTGGGTGAAACCATCCTGTACACTAAACAAAGTTAGAGACAGTACTGTTAAAATGATTTTTAAACTTTTCATTGTAATCGCTTCATTAATATGTTATACAAATACCTTTATGGGGAGTTTATCTTTGCTTTGGAAAATTATCCGAAAGTCGAAAAACTTAAAATAACGAACAGCATTAAAAACAGAATTATTTTTACCTTTTTCATAGCAGTGAAAATTTTTATTCTTAGTCAATTTACTTTTTCTAGCATTACCATCGTGGGCTGCCTCGACGAGATTCTAAATCGTATCCTAGCGTCAACATATGCGTCCCTCCATGATTTAACTCATTTGCTTCATTAATATTGTATTGAAATGCATATCCTACATAGAAATCTTTCTTTTTTAGGCCTAATAGGGGCACAATCGCCACTGGTTCAAAGCTTTGGTCGTTAAGAAACCTCGTACTGAAGCCCGCCCAAAAGTAGCCGTCATCAGTAATTTTCTTTACTTTTATGTTCAAATCTGTGATTGAACGCGCGTCACTTTCATAATATTTAAAATATAGTGAAGGTTCAAGTTCTATCACCCCATCATTCAATTCAAAAACATATCCCGTATAGATATAGTAGTTTCTTAATTTTTGGGGCTCTGATTCGTCAAAAGCTTTGACGTCCTTGTTCAATATATTGGCCGCATTGAAACTGAAATAAAATTGTTTGATCTTATACAAAACTGCAGCATCAAAATTGGAATTAAAGGAAGATATATCGGCCCCAATATTTGGGTCATCGTTAGGATTATCAAAATCAGATACATCTATCTTAAATTGAGTAAACTTATACGATAAACCAAATGAAATATATTGTTCATTCTCTGTATTAATGGTCAAATGGTGTGAAAGAGAAAACTGACCTCCTATTTGCGAAGTATTCCCATTTTTATCCAGGTATATTACGCCTCCTATCCCTGATTTCTCAAAGATGTGAGCATCATATGACAAGGTCGAGGTATTAGGTGCATCGCTAAGCCCCACCCATTGAAAGGCACTTGTTAGCCTCAATCGGTTCATTTCACTATCCCCCGCGTAAGCAGGTGAAATCAAAAATGGATTCTCCACAAGATATTGCGTATACGGGGTCAGCTTGAACTCCTGAGCGTTGGTCCAGCCTGTAACAAACAATATGACTATAATTATTATTTTTTTCATAACGTTCTATCTAACTAAACTGAAATTCCCTTTAAATTCTCTATTGTCAACGGCCTCATTCAACCTGACAACATACCAATAGTCTCCACTTGGTAAAGGCTTACTTTTATACAAGCCATCCCAACTTTTCGTATTGCCCTGATAACTGGCTATTAATCGCTGGTATCTGTCAAATATCTTAACTGTTATATGAGGATAAATCTCTATGTTTATCGGATACCAGGTATCATTTGTTCCATCACCTTCAGGCGTAAAGAAATCGGGAATGACGATATCAAGGAATTCTAAGAAAATAGTTTGTTCAAATACACAACCCCTTTGATCTCTTACATAGAATACGTAATCTCTGGTTTCCCTTGTGCTTTTTAGATCCAAGATATTATCAGTACTAAAATCATCATCAGAATCAAAACTATATTCGTAGAACGGATCACCTCCTGAGGCAACAACCGTATATTCATTAATATTAGTTTCAATCACGCTAAATGAAATCGGCACATATTCTTCAATCATAACCTCTATAGGCGCATCAGTACATCCATATTCTTTATGTGTAACGCTAACAGTGTGTTTACCTTTTGAAACATTTTCAAAAATACCCGATGACTGGGTCAAACTTCCGTCAAGAATATAATTGACCTCATCTTGATATATTGGGTCAACAGAGGCAATAATAATGTTGCTGGCTCCTTGACAAGAAAAATCTGTTTCCGCTTTAAGTTCAAGATAAATTAATTGCTCTACCTCAACTGATTTTTGCGTCTCACAACTATGAAAAGCATTTTCCTTTTTGATCCATAATTCATATGTTCCTTTCTCTAAACCTGTAAAATTAGGGCTGGTCTTATAATTTGTACCATCCATGCTATAGCTTACGGTATAACCCTGATCGTTTGTAAGATTTACATCAATTCTACCATCGTTATCTCCAACACAGATAATATCTTCCTGTCCAATCGTATATTCAATTTCTGGATCAAAGCCAACCAAAACACTTGTTATGCTCGTACATCCATTGGCATCTTTTACGGTGATGTCATAGCTTTTTTCGGTACTGACAGAAAAATAGTTTTCTACCTGATAGTTTTGTCCCCCATCTATACTGTATTCATATGGAGGGGTTCCTCCTGCTCCAGTTGCCTCTGCACTTCCGTTTAATATTTCACCATTACATGTCGTTATATTATAGAGCTTCTTTGAAGTTGAGGTGAGTAAGGTTGGTTCACTTATGGAAAATTTGGATATATCAAAGCAACCATCCGCATTTGTTGATCTTACTTCATAATCACCGATATCAAGATTTGTGAATACATGATTATTTAAGGTCTTAACAATGGAGTTTACCATAGTTCCGCCTTGAAACAATTCAAAAGTATAAGAAGTTGATGCTTCATTGACTGTTACATCCACATTTCCATTACTGTCTTTACAAAGGGCATCCGAAGGAGTTAAGGTTACGTCAAGGCCTAATACTGTAACGATCCTAATGGTTTCTGTACAACCTGTACGTCTCTGCGTACCAGTATATACACCCGATCCGGTTACGGTAACTTCTTTGGTATTTGCAATTACATTACCATCTTGATCTGTCCATATATAAGTGTCGTAGCCGTCGTCACCTGAGAAAGTAAGCGTATTATTACAAAAGTATAGTTCACTGTCAAAAGAACAGGAGCTTGTATCAACAAATAAGTCCATTGATCCTATATTACCAAGCCCACATCCATTTATTCCGTTTAAGCCGGGTTGTCCTGAAACATTTTGACCTGAAGTTTCTCCATCATAATAAGAACTGATATTATTTTCCAATAAATTAGTACAGGCATCTGAATAGTCAAAACATTCATTGGATGCCGTGACCTGATATCTTATACTATGATTGGTAGACAAGGTTTTTCTTTCAACCAGACTGTTGTCAATTTCAAATCGCAGCTCTCTTGAAGCTTGATTAAATGTATAAGTGACTCCTGCCGGAAGAACAAACGAGCTTTCATCTAAGGCCACGTTAATAGGCAAGGTATTGAGTATATAAGTATTCTGCGCATTGTCTGTTCCGATATTTTGGAAGTCTATATTATACCAAACGGTTGATCCTAATGGCACAGGAGATTGATGCGTTATAGGGTTGTTAGAGGTGTCTTCTACGCTGGTAATCACCTGAAGATTAGGTTCTATTATATTGATGGCGAAAGTGTTCAGAAAGGTGTAGATATGATCACCGCCAACATTATTGGTCACCCTTACCGTTGCCCCTGTTTCACCATTGCTGATCAAACTGTTACCTGGATTCAAATCAGTTAAATTCAATAGTTTTTGATCCCAACCCAACGTGTTTGTACTGTTAAGATTCCTGTCAGTTACCTGAGCGCCGTCAATGGTTATTTTACTGTTAAAAAAATTATTTACATTATTCTCAGCGTCATAAAGTGCTGTAAAACCAGGGTTTCCGTCTGATTTAAATAACATCTGATCACCAAACCAACCTAGGTCTCCCTCGAGGGCTGCAACACCTACTCTACCCTCTACAGGGCCGGAAGGTGGGGTTGTAAAACCAGAATAATTAAAATCTACCTGGTTGTTAGGAGAGTTTCTAACCGCTGAAAAACCGTCAAAGGTTGAAATATATTTTCTGGATGCCGTAGGATCTTCAAAAACAATAACCAAAGACCAGCCAGCCGAAGAATTGTTACCTTCTGTAGAACTTACGTTTGCAACGAAATAATCTCCTGATGGGTTGTTTAAAACACTTAATAAACTGGTTACATCTTTATAATAGATTCTATCAAGATTCGTGTCGGCCGTAATATCCTGATAACTGCCTCCTGGAATTTTAAATTTAATTTCTTCTGGTAACGGTAAGGCCGGAGAAGCCATTGCTCCCCAATAAAGACCAGCATAAACCACTCTGTTACAGTTGCTCGTATTAAAGTTTGCACTACTTGAACTAAAAGTTGATGCATCGTTATCAATATCGACAAACACCATATCTATATAATTGTTCTGAGTATCACCATTGTATGGTGTATCAACTGTTTCTCCTAAAATTGAATTTCCAATGATAGTGAGATCACCGTTAATACCGGAAGTTTCATACCTTTTAGCAAAAGGCACCGTAGTTTGAGAATGACCTATAAAACTGGTCAAAAACAAAACAAAACATAAAAACTTTAAGCAATTGGCTTGATAAACTGTTTTCATAGCATTTATTTAATTAAACGATAACGTTAAAAAAATAATGACTAAACAGGGAGAAGATTTATATCATTATAACAAACAGATAACAGAAAAAAGCTTGATAAATTGTGCTGAGATATATTTATTTAGTCATTAAATTGGTCTTAAGCCTTTGTTTCACGGAACAAATAAGTATCAAATCATAATAAAATTGTGTTTTTTAAATGTGTATAACAAAGAGCGAAAAAATCAGTACTTAAACTTCTGTATGCTATAAAATTCATTATTTTTGCATCTTAACAATTGCAAAACAGATATAAATGAAAACATTAAGCATTAAAAAACTTCAAGCCCTAACCTTAATATTAATGGTTAGTGCCTCAATAAATTTAAGCGCCCAAATTGGGGGCTGGAAAGCTGATTTGATAGAGGATTCTGAAAAAGCTTTGACAGCTATGATTGAAAAATCGCCAAAACTTCAATCATTTAAAGATAAATCTTATGGTTATGCCGTGTTCCCAAAAATTACCAAAGGAGCAATAGGAATCGGAGGCGCAGGTGGTAAAGGAATCGTTTACCAAGACCATGTACCTACGGGTCAGTCAGGTATGAGTCAGGCTACGATTGGTTTGGCATTAGGAGGCCAACAGTATTCAGAAGTGATATTCTTTGAGAATAAAGCTGCTTTTGATAATTTTATCAATGAAAAGGTGAAATTTAATAGTCAAACCTCTGCGGTTGCGATTAAAACTGGTGCCTCGGCAGACGTAGCTTATATAAGTGGAATGGCCGTATTTACCATGGC
>JAUXCI010000266.1 GCA_030618945.1 Flavobacteriaceae bacterium | reverse complement strand
GTATATATCAATATCTAATTCAGGTTTAACTTCTTTATCAAGCCCTAAGATCGCCTTGTATAAAATATCATCTTTTTTTAAATGATCCAAAACTTCACGATGTGTTTTCAAGTTTAACTTTTTTTTAATACAGTTAGGTATTACATTTGCAACATTCAAAAATAATACTTTTAAACATAATGAAAATTAATCTACAATTCCTTTGGCTTGCAATTATACCACTGATGGCTTTCGGCCTTCATGAGCATTATATCAGTCTTACCAAAATTAACTATGCCGAGGAGGAGAAATCTGTTCAGGTAACAATGAGGTATTTTATTGACGACCTTGAGAAAGTAGTAGAGAGTCGCTATGAACAACCAATGGAGCTTGCAACTAAAGATGAAAATAAAAAATTCGATATATATATAGAAACTTATATCAATCAGAAATTCAAAATCAGTATTAACGAACTAGAGCAAACTTATGTCTATTTAGGGAAAGAATATGAGGACGATCTGGTTTATTTCTATCTTGAAATTGAAAATGTTGATGACATTAAAACTATTGAAGTACAAAATAGTATGTTATTCGAAGAATTTGAAGACCAACAAAATTTTATAAAACTTACCATCGGTAAGGTCCAAAAGACTTTTATTCTTATAAAATCAAATGATAAAGAAATGTTAAAATTATAAGCATTTTTTTAATTAAATATAAAATTACTACTTTCGAAACCTATTCTTAAAACTTCATAATTTAATGAACAAAATTACCTTAGTTATTGCAGCGCTATTAATAAGCACCTTTTCTTATGCCCAACAAGAAGTTCCCGCGCAGGAAAAAAAACAAGAAGGGCATTACAACATCAGTAAATTCCAGCAATTAAAACAGGAATTAGCTACGCCAAATTCATATAGAACAGCATCAGGAGCACCTGGTCATGAATATTATCAACAAAAAGCTGATTATAAAATGGACATCATCCTAGATGATGAAAATCAAATAATTTATGGCGAAGAAGTGATTACTTACCATAACAATTCACCGGACGTATTGGAATACCTTTGGGTACAACTCGATCAAAATATCAGGGCAGCAGATGCCAAAACCAAAGATGCTTCAGCTGGTGGCCCTCCAACCTATTACAGCCCCAAAAAATTTACTGAACAATTTTTAGGACAACCTTTTGATGGGGGGTTCAAAATAGATTATGTAAAAAATGCTCAGGATGGTGATATGAATTATACGATCAACGGAACCATGATGAGGATCGATCTTGCCAATGAGTTGAAGGCTGGTGAAAACATAGTCTTTAAAATTAAATGGTGGTATAACATCCCAAATCATGTGATTGATCGCGCCAGATCTGGATTTGAACATTTTGAAGACGGTAATAATAATTATGTAATTGCTCAATTCTTTCCAAGAATGGCAGTGTATAATGATGTTGAAGGTTGGCAAAACCTTCAATTCCTTGGAAGAGGAGAATTTGCACTCGTGTTTGGTGATTATGAAGTAAATATCACAACTCCTGATGACCACATCCTGGATGGTACAGGTCATGTAACGAACAGAAAGGAAATGCTTACTTCCAAGCAATGGAAACGCTATCAGGAAGCTTTGGAATCATATGACAATCCTGTTGTTATTGTAACTCAGGAAGAAGCTGAAGAAAATGAAAAAACGGTTTCTAAAAAGACTAAAACCTGGAAATTAAAAGCGGAAAATGTACGTGATTTTGCTTTCGCAACCTCAAGAAAATATATTTTAGACGGACAAGCGGTTAAAATTGGAGACCGTACAGTCATGGCCATTTCCTTGTATCCAAAAGAAGGCAACCCACTTTGGGGAGAATTTTCTACAAGAGTTGTTGCCAGTACGGTGAAATCTTATTCTGCACAAATGTTTGATTATCCTTATCATAAGGCCATTTCAGTAAATGCCAAACAACAGGGAATGGAATATCCAATGATCTGTTTTAATTTTGGAAGGCCAAAGGCTGATGGAACTTATTCGGACCGTACAAGAAACGGTATGATTGGTGTAATTATTCATGAAGTGGGCCACAACTGGTTTCCGATGATCGTTAACTCTGATGAGCGTCAATGGGGCTGGATGGATGAAGGACTTAATACTTTTGCCCAACTCCTTGCTGAGCAGGATTTTGAAAGTGGTTTTCCGTCAAGAGCCTATCCGAAAAACGTCGTGGGTTATATGAGTGGAGATCAAACTAGGATTACTCCTATTATGACCCAGCATGATAATGTTTTTAACAGTGGAGCCAATGCCTATTCTAAACCCGCAGCGGGCTTGTATATGTTGAGAGAAGTAATACTTGGTCATGATTTATTTGACAAAGCTTTTAAAACATATGCGCAACGCTGGATGTTTAAACATCCAACACCTGCTGATTTCTTTAGAACTATGGAAGATGCCTCAGGGACCGATCTTGATTGGTTTTGGAGAGGGTGGTTCTTCACTACTGATTATAATGATATTGGTGTGAAAGAAATCAAAAAGTATAAGGTGACTGATGAGCCAACCGAGAGAGCCAAGGCTTTGGCTAAGAGGTACAATATTTCGATTGATGAATTAGGGAAAAATCTTTATCTCATTGAAATGAAAGCGGATGAATTGGATAAAAATGAATCAGGCGAGCAAAAATCAATTCAGGAAATGGGCGCTCTAAATGAATACCTTTCTGATAATTTCTCAAAAGAGGAAAGAGCAGCTTTTAAAGACACAAAATACTTTTATGAAATCGTATTTGAAAAACCAGGAGGCCTAGTGATGCCGATATTAGCTGAAATAACTTATGCTGATGGTAGTAAAGAAAATAAATATTACCCAGCAGAAATCTGGAGATTTAACGATAAAGAGGTGAAAAAAGTAATTGGTTCAAACAAAGAGATAACTGGAATTCAGATTGATCCTAATCAACTTACTGCAGATGTAAATCTAGAAAACAACAGCTGGCCTAAAAAAGAAATGGAATCTAAGTTTGATTCCTTTAAAAAGGAAAGCAAAACCGATTAATACAATCACATAAAAAATAAAAAGGCCTCTAAAGAGGCCTTTTTTTATGCTTATCATACTCATTTAAAATGTTATTGCATGTGTGTTTTTAACTTCGTTGATGATAAAGGTACTATGTGCACTTCCGATATGGTCCAGATAAGTGAGTTTATCATTTAAAAAATTATGATAACCTTTCATGTCAGCAACCGTTATCTTTAACAAATAATCGTAGTCGCCACTTACATTATAACATTCCAATACTTCATTGAATTTGATTACCTCTCTTTCAAATTTTATTAAATACTCATGGCGGTGCTCTTTTAATTTGATTTGGCAAAAAACAACAAAACCTTTTTCTACCAGGTTTTTGTTAAGTCTGATCGAATACTCCTCAATGACGCCATTTCTTTCCATTTTTTTAATCCTTTCATATACAGCGGTACTGGATAAATTTAAATAAAGGGAAAGCTCTTTGGTCGTTGTTTTGCTATCCTTTTGGAGATAGCTTAGAATTTTTTTATCCGATGCATCTATCATAAGCGAAAATTTATCTAATATCT
>JAUXCI010000143.1 GCA_030618945.1 Flavobacteriaceae bacterium | reverse complement strand
TTATACTAATAATAGGCACCTCATTTGTGGCTCAGGCTCAGGAAAAAGAAAAACTGGAATTTAATTTAATGCCCTGGCCTCAGGAATTTAGTGCAAAGTCAGGTTACTTTCAAATATCAGAAGATTTTAACGTGCTTATTAAAAGTGAGGCTAATGAAGCTTCCAGGATATATAATGCATCAACGAGGTTTCTTCGTTATTTGACAAATAAAACAGGCGTTTTTATCAATGAGGGCTTTGCCCAATTTCCATCTGATGAGATGAATGCTGCTAGTTTGATCATTTCCTTTGAAAAAGAAGCCGTCGTAAAAATGGGGATCGATGAATCTTATGAATTGAAGGTCACAGCCAAAGGAATAGAGATTAATGCCATCACTGACGTTGGTGCCATGCACGGGCTTTCAACTTTATTACAACTGTTAACTGTAAAGGATGGGGCTTACGTTATCCCTGAGCTTGTCATAAAAGACGCTCCTCGTTTTGTATGGAGAGGATTGATGATGGATGTGAGTAGGCACTTTATGCCAGTTGAGGTTGTAAAAAGAAACCTGGATGCTATGGCTTTTGTAAAACTCAACGTTTTTCATTGGCACCTATCAGATGATCAAGGATTTAGAGTTGAATCAAAGTCCCTTCCAAAATTACATGAATTGGCCTCTGATGGTCAATATTATACCCAAAATCAAATTAAAGACATTGTTCAATATGCCGATGAACGAGGTATAAGGGTAGTTCCTGAATTTGATGTTCCCGGACATGCTACGGCATTTTTAACAGCTTACCCTGAATTTGCTAGTAAAAAGATGGCCTATTCGTTGGAGAGAAATGCAGGTATTTTTGACCCAACCCTGGATCCTACCAATGAAAATACTTATATTTTTCTGGATACCTTATTCAAGGAAATAACCCCACTATTCCCTGACCAATACTTTCATATTGGCGGCGATGAAAATGAAGGCCACCAGTGGACCGAAAATCAAGCTATCCAAGAGTTTATGAAAAAAAACAAACTCAAAGATAATCATGCTTTACAGACCTACTTTAACATCAAATTGGAAAAAATCCTAGCCAAATATGATAAAACACTCATGGGATGGGAAGAAATCATGACCGAGAACATGCCAAAAACTGCCTTGATTCATTCTTGGAGAGGGGTAAATGAAGGTGTGGAACCAGGTCAGTCTCTTGTGGATGCAGTGAAAAATGGGTATGAAACCATATTATCCAATGGTTACTATATTGATTTATTGCTTTCTGTTGAAGAGCATTATTTAGTTGACCCTATGCCTAAAGCACCTTTAAGTGAAGAAGAGTCGAATAGAATTTTAGGAGGAGAAGCTACAATGTGGAGCGAATTGGTTACGCCTGTAACTATGGACTCTAGAATTTGGCCAAGGACAGCTGCAATCGCAGAAAGGTTTTGGTCGGCACAGAACATTGATGATGTAGATGATATGTTTAGAAGATTAAACAGTATCAGCGAAATGCTCGAATTGATTGGTGTAAGACATTTACAGGTAAAGGATCATCTTTTTAGAAACATTGCCAATTATAATGATACGAAAGCTTTAGAGGACCTTAGTTATATTAGTGAGCCTTTTAAAATTTATAGCAGAAATGCCGGAGGAACAGAGTATAATACCTTTTCTCCTTTGACCCTTTTTGCCGATGTATGTACCGTAGATGCCAGAGATGTAAGACCTTTTAGGTCATTGGTGCAACATTATACCAGTACAAGGGATGAGGCAGCAAAAAAAGAAATAATAATTTATTTGACTCGATGGTCTGAGATTAACCAAAGATTAACGCTAATTGAGCCAAATGCACCCTTGGTTTCAAGAGTTATTCCTTATGCAAAAAGGGTCGGAGAAATTGCTGACCTGATGTTGAGGGCAATGAACGCTGAAGAAATTTCTCAAGAAAATCTGATAAAATTGGAGGCTCTAATTGCTAAGACTGAAGATCCTAAAGTAAATCTTGACGTTGAACTGGCGGTAGCTAATGAGATCTTGGAACTTGCAAAATTTTTAGAAAAAAAATAATTAAATTTTATAGCGATAAAAATATGAAAAATAGCCTTTCTTTAATAGTTCTACCCACTTTGTTCATGGTTTTGATTTCTTGTAATAGAGAGGTGGATAAAAGCACGGATTTTACAGCAGAATTTCTTTTTACTGAAGGTATTGAAGGGCCTGCTGTTGACAGTAAAAAAAATCTTTACGCGGTCAATTTTGAGAAGGAGGGTAGCATAGGAATCGTCAACGAAAAAGGGAAGGCCTCACTTTTTGTTTTGTTACCAAACGGAAGTATTGGGAACGGAATTAGATTTGACAAGGATGACAATATGTTTATTGCAGATTATGTCAATCACAACATCTTGAAAATAGCGAAAGGTACAGAGGTAGTGGATGTTTATGCGCACCATAAGGACCTTAATCAACCCAATGATTTGGCTATTGCGCCTAACGGAACTTTATACGCCAGTGATCCGAATTGGAAGAATGGTACTGGAAACCTGTGGAAGATTGACGACTCGGGCTTTGTTTTACTGGAAAGTGATATGGGAACGACTAATGGTATTGAGGTTTCTCCTAAAGGGGACAAACTCTATGTGAATGAGTCCGTTCAAAGAAAGATCTGGGTTTATGACATCAATGGTCAGGGTGGTGTAGAAAACAAAAAGCTTTTCTATGAATTTGATGATTTTGGAATGGATGGTATGCGCTGTGATATTGAAGGAAATTTATACGTTTGCCGATATGATGCAGGAAAAGTTGTGATAATCAACCCAGCGGCTAAAATCATTAGAGAGGTTGTTTTAAAAGGGAAAAAACCAACCAATATAACCTTTGGAGGGAAAGATCATAAACAGTGTTTTGTTACCTTGTCTGACAGGGGATGTTTTGAAACTTTTAGGGCTGATAACCCCGGTAGGGCTTTTTAGAAAATTGTTTCTTTTACTGCATTTATATTCAATTTATTTTCGGCTCATTTCAGTTTTAAACTTTCGCAATCGATTTCGTTTAAATGTTCACATTCATAATGGTCATGAGCTATATTATTATTATTTTTGTATGTTTTTAAAAAAATAGATGAAGAAATTTATAAGAAAAGTTGCAGTTATGACTTCTGGTGGTGATTCTCCGGGAATGAATGCGGCCATCAGAGCCGTTGTGAGGTCATGTGCATTTTACAAATTAGAATGTGTAGGAGTATACAGAGGATATGAGGGAATGATTGAGGGAGATATAGTTCCTATGTCAGCTCGGGATGTTCACCATATCATTCAAAAAGGTGGTACTGTATTAAAAACGGCGAGGTCAAAGGAATTCAGAACTATAGAAGGTAGAAAAAAAGCTCACGAAAGCTTAAAGAAACATGAGGTGGATGCCTTGGTTGTTATAGGTGGAGACGGTTCCTTTACCGGTGGAATGATTTTTAGTCAGGAATATGGCTTCCCTGTGATTGGTATCCCAGGAACCATTGACAATGATATATTCGGTACTGACTACACAATTGGTTATGATACAGCATTGAATACGGCTGTAGAAGTGATTGATAAGATCAGAGACACGGCAAGTTCTCACAACCGTTTGTTTTTTGTTGAAGTTATGGGAAGACAGTCAGGTTTTATTGCCATAAATGCTGGTATTGGTGCTGGAGCGGAGGAAATATTGATTCCTGAGGAGGATATGGGACTTGATCGTTTATTGGACTCTTTAGAAAAAAGTCGAAGATCAGGTAAATCTTCCAGTATAGTAGTTGTTGCTGAAGGAGATAAGACCGGTGCGAACGTATTTGAACTGGCAGATTATGTTGAAAAGAATTTGCCTGAATATGACGTCAGAGTTTCCATATTAGGACATATGCAAAGAGGAGGTTCACCAAGTTGTTTTGATCGGGTTTTAGCAAGTAGAATGGGAGTGAAGGCTATTGAACTGTTATTGGATAATAAAACTAATAAAATGGTAGGTGTGCAAAATAATGAATTGGTTGCAGTTGACTTAGAAAATGCTGTTAAAGAGCACCATAAAATAAGCCACGAGATATTAAGAATAGCTGAAATAATGTCAGTATAGATAAATTTAATTTTTAAATAATTACGAAATGATTAAAATCGGAATTAACGGATTTGGAAGAATTGGAAGACTAGCTTTTAGAATCGCTGCACAAAGAGAAAACGTTCAAGTTGTTGGGATCAATGATTTATTGGATGTTGATTATTTAGCTTATATGCTAAAATATGATTCCGTACACGGTAGGTTTGATGGTGAAGTTGAAGTAAAAGATGGTAAGCTTATTGTTAACGGTAATGAAGTTAGAATTACAGCCGAACGCAACCCAGAAAATTTGAAATGGGATGAAATTGGAGCTGAATATGTTATTGATGCTACAGGTATTTTTACTACAAAAGAAAAAGCTGGCCTGCATTTAAAAGCAGGAGCTAAGAAAGTTGTTATTTCTGCTCCATCTGCGGATGCCCCAATGTATGTGATGGGTGTAAATCACAAAGAACTAACTGCTGAAGAAAATGTTTTCTCTAATGCATCTTGTACTACTAACTGTTTGGCTCCAATCGCCAAAGTATTACACGATAATTTTGGAATAACTGATGGTTTGATGACTACAATTCATGCGACTACAGCAACTCAAAAAACGGTTGATGGTCCTTCATTGAAAGACTGGAGAGGTGGTAGAGCTGCTATTCACAATATCATCCCATCTTCAACAGGTGCTGCTAAAGCAGTTGGAAAAGTGATTCCATCTTTGAATGGTAAACTTACAGGTATGTCATTCAGAGTTCCTACCATGGACGTATCAGTTGTAGATTTAACTGTTAACTTGGCGAAAAGTGTAAGTTATGAAGATGTTTGTAAGGCAATGAAAGATGCCTCAGAAGGCGAATTAAAAGGAATTTTAGGATACACAGAAGAATTGGTAGTATCTCAAGATTTTGTTGGTGAAACCCGCACTTCAGTTTTTGATGCAAAAGCTGGTATTGCTTTGACTGACACCTTCGTAAAGGTTGTTTCTTGGTATGATAATGAGTATGGATATTCATCAAAAATTGTTGATCTTCTTGAATACTCAGCTTCTTTGTAAGAACTGATAAATTATTATTTTAAAGAGACTGTCTGAAAAGACAGTCTTTTTTTTTGCCCTCGGATTCCATTATTGACCTTTGGCAACCCTTATTCAAAATGAGTCAGGATTTATTAATTTTATTTAGAACTCAGGTTTAGAATAAATTTAGTTGATTTAATTCTTGTAATAATGGAGTTTCAACATTAAAATTCATAAATTTAAGCGGACAATAAATAATCATTAATTTTTAAAATAATTTGTTTTATGGCTCATGTAAATAAAATAAGGGGCGTCATTGCCATCCTTACCGGAGGAGGAGACGTTCCTGGTCTTAACCCAGCAATTCGTGCAATAACCATTCGTGCTAATCGCGAAGGGTTTAAAGTAATTGGTTTGCGCCGTGGATGGGCGGGAATAACTGAATTGGTTAGAGATAAGAAGGCAGATAACAGTGGTAGTTATATGGTTTTGACGAATGATATTGTGAATAAATCAGGTAGGACCGGAGGTACTTTTCTACACTCTTCAAGAACAAAACCCAGTAAAATGCCTAAAGCTAATGTTCCTGAGCATTTGAAAGACACTTATAACGAAGAAGTAAATGACCTTACGAAAGAGGTGATCAAGAATTTAGAATGGATTGGAGTAGATTATTTGATTCCAATTGGAGGTGATGACACTTTAAGTTATGGTGTTAGGTTGTATAAGGAAGGAGTAAAAGTGGTTGCTATTCCAAAAACGATGGATAATGACGTGCCCGGTACTGATTATTGCATTGGTTTTAGTACCTGCGTGACAAGAACGATTCATATGACCAATAACCTCAGAACTTCAGCTGGGTCTCACGAAAGAATACTCGTTATGGAAGTTTTCGGAAGATATGCCGGATTTACGGCCATGTTACCTGCTATGGCGGGGGCAGCAAATCGCTGCGTAATTCCTGAACATGAATTTGACATTCCTCATTTGACAGAACTATTGGTACAAGACAGGAACAATAACCCTAGTAAGTATTCGGTGGTACTCGTATCAGAAGGAGCCATGTTTAAAGGTGGGGAAGTGATGTTTCAAAATTCAGAAAAAGACATGTTTGGTCACGCCAAATTAGGCGGGATAGGTGATGTGGTCTCTGCCGAAATGAAAAATTTAACTGCTGGTTTTAACAATGGGAAAACCATCAATATTATCAACCAAAAATTAGGCTATTTGGTTCGCGGTGGCGATCCGGATGCGGTTGACTCTATTGTACCCATGGCTTTTGGTAACCTGGCGCTTGATCTTATTCTGGGAGGATTCCATGGAAGGTTGGTTGTATTGAAAAACGGAAGGTATGACGACGTACCTTTGGATGTAGTTACCAATTCCAAAAAAATCGTGAATGTGGAGAAATATTATAATATAGAAAGATTAAGACCTCATTACAATCGAT
>JAUXCI010000105.1 GCA_030618945.1 Flavobacteriaceae bacterium | reverse complement strand
TGCCAACTTTTGGGGTTTGATGACCATTGGAGGTGTTGCTGGATTAGTATTATTGAAATTTTTAGACGGTAAATTAGTATTAAAATTATTTACTTCTTTGGCAATTCTCAGTCTGGCCTTGGCAATGTTTGGACCGGCTGAATATGCTCTTTATGGGTTTCAAGCCAGTGGTTTTTTTCTATCTGTAATGTTCCCGATTATTTTCTCACTAGCCCTAAATTCAATGGACAATCACCATGGTGCTTTTGCTGGGATTTTAATAAGTGGGGTAATGGGTGGCGCAGTTGTTCAACTGTTAATTGGATTCATTAGTGATTTGACATCTTTAAAAATTGGAATGCTTTTTAATTTTGTAATTCTTGCGTATATACTAAGTATTGGATTTTGGGCTAAACCACTAATAAGTAACAAAACCATTAATTTAAAAAAGAAGCAAAACTAATGAATTCATCTACTAAGAATACTAAAATAATTGGAATCGATCTAGGTGGTACCAAAGTCAGTGTAGGTCTTTTTGAAAACAATAAATTGATTGATAAACAATATAGATTAATTCCGTCAAACAATGATAATCCAGAGGATCTTATTCATCTTATAATTGAATTAGTATCGCAATTAATAGACGATTCAGTTGTAGGTATTGGTATAGGTGTACCTAGTTTGGTAAATCGGGAAAAGGGAATTGTATATCAAGTTCAAAATATTCCTTCATGGGACAAAGTGCATCTTGCTGACATATTAAAAAATAAGTTTGAAGTACCGGTTTATTTAGATAATGATGCTAATTGTTTTGCAATTGGAGAATACAAATTTGGAGAAGGAAAAAATTGCGATAATTTTGTTGGAATCACACTTGGTACAGGAATGGGTGCTGGTATTATTACTAATAAGCATTTGTTGAAAGATGCAAATTGTGGCTCAGGTGAATTTGGATCAATTCCGTATCTGGATGGTATTTATGAAGATTATTGCAGTGGTAAATTTTTTAAAACACATTATAACGAAACTGGCGAAAATTTGCTCAATCAAGCCAAAAACGGAGATAAAACAGCCATTCAAGCTTTTCATCAATTTGGGAAACATTTGGGAAACGCAATTAAGACTATCATGTTTTCTGTGGATCCAAAAGAAATTATTATAGGAGGTTCGGTTTCAAGTTCAAAAGAGTTTTTTATAGACTCATTGATGAAAGCAGTTAAAGATTTTCCTTACCCTAACTCTGTTAAAAATTTAAAAATTAAATTTTCAAACACACAAGATATTGCCATTTTGGGCGCTGCTTCCTTAATATATGACAGGACAGGAGAATAAAAAATTAAGAGATATGGTTAAAAATTCTAATGATTCAATAATAGGCGTTTCATTGAGTGGGAAAACCTTATTAACCGGTAAAGTTGAAAATAATGAACTTGTTAGTATTAATACGCAACAAATCAATAATAACGGTATAGAAGAAGAAATTCTTGGAGAGCTAATTAATGCCATTTCCGAAGTATTTGATGACAAGGTTGCCGGAATCGGTATTGGTGTTCCCAGTTTAGTAGATGTTAGCGAGGGAATTGTTTACAAAGTTCAAAAAATTCCTTCCTGGCGAGAAGTTCACTTAAAAGATATTCTTGAAGGTCATTTTGGTGTAAAAGTTTATGTGAATAATGATGCCAATTGTTTCGCTATCGGTGAAAAATATTTTGGTCAGGCAAAAAATACAGAAAATGTTGTTGGATTAATTTTGGAATCTGGAGTTGGTGCAGGAGTCATTTTTAAAGGACACTTATATTCAGGCACGCATTGCGGAGCTGGTGAAATAGGTTCTATACCTTATAAAGATCATGATTTTGAATACTATTGCTCAGAAGGATATTTTGATGAAAAGTATGGGATGAAATTTGATTTACTGTACAAGCGTGCTCTAAAAAATGATAAAATTGCATTGGCCGTATTTGAACAGTATGGATATAATTTAGGAAATCTAATAAAAACAATATTGTACACCTTGGATCCGGAGATGATTGTTTTGGGAGGCAAAATTTCAAAGGCCTTTCCATATTTTGAAAAAATGATGTTTAATAGAATAAACTCTTTTCTTTATAAACACAGCTTAAAAGATCTAAAAATAGTACAATCTCAGCAATCCGGAATAGCGATTTTAGGTGCTGCAGCACTTTTTTATGATGCCCAAAATTTGACATTAACAAAATAAGCCAATATTCAATTTGTTGAAGGCTGCTATGGAAAGATCCTACTCATTTAAAAAACCTTATGCCAGTACAGCGGCAATTCTCCTAACTGCTTCTTTAAGATTTTCCTGTGAAGCAGCATAGCTGATACGGATACAATCAGGAGCACCAAAAGCATCTCCCGTTACCGTAGCAACATTTGCCTTTTCAAGCAATAACATTGAAAAGTCAGAAGCATTTTTCACTTTAGTACCATCAATTGTTTTACCGAAATAGTAGGAAACATCAGGGAACACATAAAATGCACCTTTGGCAACATTAGTTTTAATGCCTTCAATTTTACCCAATAAATCCAAAACAAGATCTCTTCGAACCTTAAATTCGTCGATCATATATTGAATTTTTGAGACTGGAGCATCAAGGGCAGTAATGGTTGCTCTTTGAGCAATACAATTTGCACCGGAAGTAATTTGACCCTGCAGTTTGTTACAGGCCTTAGCAATCCATTCAGGAGCGCCCAGGTAGCCAATTCTCCATCCGGTCATGGCAAAAGCTTTAGCAATACCATTAACTGTTATCGTTCTGTCAAACATACTTTCAATAGCAGCAAAACTGAAACTTGGTGCGCCATAATTGATATGTTCATATATTTCATCAGAAAGAATATAGATCTGTGGATGCTTCTCCAACACCTTAGCAAGGGCCCTGTATTCCGATTCAGTATAAACGGTGCCACTTGGATTATTAGGAGAATTAAAAAATATCATTTTAGTTTTAGGCGTGATGGCTGCTTCCAGCTGTTCAGGCGTAATTTTAAAATCTGTATCTATCGATGATGGAATTTCAATATATTTTGCTTCAGCCAAAATGCTGATAGCAGAATAACTAACCCAATAAGGAGCAGGAAGTATGACTTCATCTCCTGGGTTCAGTAAAACCATAGCCACATTCGCTATAGATTGCTTAGCTCCAGTTGAAACAACAATCTGATTGATATTATAATCAAGGTTATTGTCGCGTTTGAATTTTCTACAAATGGCTTCTCTAAGATCAGCGTAGCCATTTACCGGGGAGTAGGAGTTGTAATTATCATTTACGGCCTGTATGGCAGCATCTTTGATAAAATCAGGCGTATTGAAATCTGGTTCGCCTAGACTTAGACTAATAATGTCTTTTCCTTGTTCTTTTAATTCCCGACCCTTTGCCGCCATAGCTAAGGTTTCTGATACGGGTAAACTATTAATTCTATCTGATAAAGGATGTGGCATTGTTGCTACTGGGTTATTCATGTTTTAAGCTATTTCAGGATGTTTACCGAGTTTTTCTAATTGTTTGAAATGATCTATAAATGCTCCTATCATGGTTTTATATTCATTATAGGGCAAATTAAATTCCAAGGTCGTATTTTTTACTATTTCAGATAATTTCTTGTAATGGACATGAGAAATATGCGGAAAAATATGATGCTCCACCTGATGATTAAGTCCTCCTGTAAAGAAATTTACAATTTTACTATTGATTGCAAAATTTGAAGTAGTGTATAATTGATGAATCGCCCAAGTGTGTTCCATTTGTCCGTTTTCATCAGGAACAGGCATATCTGTATTTGGCATTACATGGGCCAATTGAAAAACGACACTTAGAATCATTCCAGCGGTATAGTGCATGATAAAGAATCCAATTAAAACCTGCCACCAGGCAACATTCATAACCAACATTGGTAAAGCTAACCAAACGGAATAATAAAGAACTTTGGAAACAACCAGAATTGACCATTCTTTGGCCGGATTAGGAAATTTACCATAAGATAACTTTCGCTTTAAATAACTGTTCATCTGCTTGACGTCTGTAGTAATTGCCCAGTTTATTGTCAATAATCCATATAAGAAAATAGAATAATATTTTTGAAACTTATGAATTTGAAGCCATTTAGAATGTTTTGAAAATCTGATAATTCGTCCCGCATCAATGTCTTCATCCATCCCTTGTATATTTGTGTAAGTATGGTGTAATACATTGTGTTGAACCTTCCAGTTGTATACATTTCCAGCTAGAATATAAATACTACCTCCCATGATATTGTTCACCCATTTTTTACTGGAGAAAGATTCATGATTGGCGTCGTGCATAACATTCATTCCTACTCCTGCCATTCCAATACCAATAATAATGCACATTATAATTTGTGCCCAAGATGGTAAATCAACAGTTAATAGGAAGATTAATGGAACAAGGAATAAGGAAAACATCACAATGGCCTTAGCGTATAATTTCCAATTCCCAGTTTTCTTTATATTGTTCTCTTTGAAGTAGTTATTAACTCTTTTGTTAAGAGTTTTGATGAAATTTGTTTTATCTCTTGTTACGAATTTAATTCCTTGCATATTCAATATTTAATATTTCACTAACACAGTAAAAATCAGCGGCAAAGTTAGTCGTATTTTGCTTCAATTGTACACTTTTTTTGTTAAAATTATGCCATAGTTAAATGGTATCTAGAATATGTAAGACTCAAGCATTAAAGGTTTTTTGTTCAATGATAAAACCTTATTGAAGTTCAATTAGGATTAATTGTATTTTTGCTAAAAAATTACAAATGAATTTGATACTTGACAATTTTCCAAACTTGACTAAGGAACAAGTTGAGCAATTTTTAAAATTAGAGGAATTATATAAATTCTGGAATGCCCAAATAAATGTCGTATCCAGAAAAGATATAGATTCTTTGTATTTGAAACATGTATTGCATTCTCTTGGAATAGCTAAGGTGCAAGCTTTTGTCCCGGGCTCAAAGATTCTGGATGTAGGAACCGGTGGGGGATTTCCAGGAGTGCCATTGGCAATCTTATTTCCCGATAGTGATTTTGTTTTGATCGATTCAATTGGAAAAAAAATAAAAGTAGTAGAGGCCGTTTCTGAGGCTCTTGGTTTAAAAAACCTAAAAGCGGTTCATGGAAGGGCCGAAAAAGTTAAAGGAGAATTTGATTTTGTTGTGAGCAGGGCAGTTACCAACATGGATGATTTCGTGACTTGGACCAGAAAAAAAGTGTCAAAAAAGCATAGACATGAATTGAGAAATGGCATTCTTTATTTAAAAGGAGGTGATCTGGAGAATGAGTTACAAAATTTCCCTAAAGCCGAAATTTTCGATTTATCAGCCTTTTTTAAAGATCCTTTTTTTGAAACAAAAAAAGTGGTTCATATTCCTATTAAAAATCGTCACTAACGTGTTTTTCCCAGCCTGTTAGGCCTGCTGAGACTATAAACTTCATCATTTCGCTTGAATTGACATCCAACATTCGTATCTGTGTTTTTGGCACGATAAACAATTCCCCTGAAAAATTATAAGAATGTGGAAAGTAGACGGCAACCTTGTCTTTTTCTTGTAGAATACCCAGGTCTTCTTCTGTGATAAAACCCAGTTTTTCAAGCTCCGAAACCATATTTACTTTTACCAATACAGGTTTGTTAAACTTTTTTTCTTTTCCAACAAAAGCCGTAAAAAGATCATTAAATGCTGAATAAATAAAGTTAAGCAGCGGGACACTGTTGATTATTTTTTTAAATATTTTTTTTAAGGGTTCAGCAATGATAGTTCTTCCAAGAAACCCAACAAAAATCAAAAATACGAATAGCGATAAAATGCCTAGACCGGGAATTTGAAAATCAAAGAATTTGGCCAAAAGCTTTTGCGACAAGCCATCAACAAGAGTAAAGGCGGAATAGATAATATAGGCAGTGATACCCAGAGGAGCTATATACAAAAGACCTTGTAGGAGGTAATTGACTAATTTTTTCATGTTCAGATTATTTTTTTGTTTTTCAAATTACAAAACATTTTCGGCTTATACCTTTTGGAATAGATAAACCACGAAAAGAGAAGAACTTTAATTTATGAGCCACAAAATTTAATGTTACACAAGAATTAATTAACTTGCTTGAGATGATAAAATGTCCTCAATAAGTTTTTACAAGAAATAATATGGATAAAGAACTTTCTTCAATACACTATGACCAATACTTGCAGTTAGGCAAAATTCTTGAGGCTCAGAAAATGAGAAGTAAAGAATTTAAAGAACCGGCGCATGATGAAATGCTTTTTATCATTGTTCATCAGGTATATGAATTATGGTTCAAAGAGATTATTTACGACCTAAGTTCTGTGATGGAAATGTTTAGCGAGGGTGTTGTACAAGAAGCTGATATCGGGATTGCGATTTCAAGACTTGACAGAATCGTTAAAATTCAAAAAATTCTTGTTGATCAAATTGACATCATTGAAACGATTACCCCTTTAGATTTTCTGGATTTTAGAAATTATTTACTCCCAGCTTCAGGGTTTCAAAGTTTTCAGTTTAGAGAACTTGAAGTTTCTCTTGGCTTAAAAAGGGAGAATAGGATATCCTATACCCAATGCGCCTATTCTGGTGTATTTTCTGAGAAAGAACAAGCAATTCTTAACAAACTGGAAGAGGGAGATTCCATGTTTGATTTGGTTGAAAAATGGCTGGAAAGGACTCCTTTTTTACAGTTTGAAAATTTTGACTTTATAGAAGAATACAAGAAGGCTGTAAAAAATATGCTCACCATGGAGGAGGAAGGTATCCACAAGGCCGATTATATTTCTGAGCATGAAAAAAATCTTAGAATTAAAATGCTGGGCGAAACAAAGACTTATTTTAGTTCAATATTTGACATAGAAAGCCATGAAAGGAAATTGGCTGAGGGTAAATTAAAACTATCTTATAAGGCGACCGTAAGTGCTTTGTTGATAAATCTTTACAGAGATGAGCCCTTGCTACGTCAACCTTTTATGTTTCTTCAAAAACTAATTGATATGGACGAGTTGTTTACTACCTGGAGAAATCGTCATGCCCAGATGGTTCTTCGAACCCTTGGTCAAAAGATTGGAACAGGAGGTTCGTCAGGTTATGACTATCTCAAAGATACTGCTGACAAACATCGTATTTTTTATGATTTACATAATATTTCCACCTTGTTAATTCCCAGATCAGCTTTGCCGGAATTACCCGAGGAATTGAAAGAAAAATTAAATTTTAGTTTTTCACAGAAAAAAAAATAATAGTTTAAAACAGTTTAGCCCAGGAGTGTATTTACATTCCTTTCCAATTAATACTTAGGCGAATGAAACTTAAATTTAAAATAGGAGAGCAGGATTATACTTTTAGCAGTAATAATTATTACGACATTTCAATTCCTCTTCAATTTAATGGGGAACAACCTAATATTTATGACGTTGAAGAAGCGGAGTCCCGAGCTTATGAAAAAGATGGCTTTATAGGAGATACTCGAAGAGGCGGCGGATGCAATTTTGAAAAAGTATCGATGATCACACATTGTAATGGAACCCATACGGAATGTATAGGTCATTTAACGCATAAGCGATTCTCAATACAAGAACAATTAAAGGATTCATTGATCCCCGCAAGCTTGATCAGCATTAGCCCGGAAAAGGCGAGCGATAATTCGGATCAATATGAACCGGCTAAAGAAGAGGCCGACTGTTTTATAAGTAAACAAACGCTGGAGGAGGCCCTGGTTACACATATTAGCGGTTTTAATAAAGCGCTTATCATAAGAACAATTCCAAACGAACATTCTAAAATGAAAAGGAGATATATGGAAAAGGAGCCGCCTTATTTTTCACTTGAAGCGATGGCGTTTCTTGTTGAGCTTGGTGTAGATCATTTGTTGGTGGATTTACCTTCTGTGGATAGAACCTTTGACGACGGAAAGCTCAACGCACATCATATTTTTTGGAATATAAAGGCTGGTGAACATGAGGCCTTGTCAGACGCTTATTTGGATAAAACCATTACAGAAATGATCTTTGTCCCTGATCAAATAGCCGACGGTAACTATTTGTTGAACCTGCAAATTGCACCTTTTGTGGCAGATGCCGCACCTAGTCGCCCCTTGATTTATCCCTTGGAACAACAGAAAAATTAAAGAATTAAATTCGCCTGATGAAATATTTGTACACTAATGAGTTTGCCCAAAAAATGGATGCAATGGACCCTTTGGGTAAATTTAGGGAACAGTTTTATTTTCCTAGACAGGCTGGAGGAAAAGAAGCAATCTATCTATGTGGAAACTCCCTCGGTTTACAGCCAAAATCGACCAAAACAGCTATTGATGAAGTCCTTAGTGACTGGAGAGAATTAGGTGTTAAGGGGCATTTTGATGCAAAAAAACCTTTTACTACTTATCATGAGAGTCTGGGTGAAAAAATAAGTCGGATCGTAGCCATGT
>JAUXCI010000225.1 GCA_030618945.1 Flavobacteriaceae bacterium | reverse complement strand
ATTTGATCCAATATAGTATAATGATTCCTGTTAGGCCCTCCCAGATAAGAACGCCAATGCGTATAATCAGAAGCAGTATCTAAAGTATTATCACTAGTATCACATGCAAGGCACAGCATCAATATGAGCAATACAAATATTTTTGAATTCACTTGATTTTTAAAAATTTTCCTCATAAACAGTTAAACGATACTCTTTCTAAGGTAAATATAAAAAAAGAACCTGACAGAAAGATCTGCCAGGTTCATATAGTTTCAAAACTTTTCCCCCGAGTATTTTGAAACCCGATTCGAAAATACAACATATTTTTTATTTTGTAAACTTTACACATTAAAAAATGTTTAAGATTTATTCACAAAAAAATTAATCATATTATTAATCAATCATTTAGCACATATCTTTTTTCGATATTTATATATTTCAAGTAGAAATAACCGTATTTTTTAATAATTCTTGCTTTTTCCATCAATCAAAATTGAATTTAAATATAGATTACTAATTGAGGTCATAGGGTTTTAAGCATATATGACCCTACTCCAACAGGCGAACGCTACAAGAATGTTGCTTATATATTAAACTACTAAATCGCTAAGTCTTGTTCTAAATTACTTCCAGTTCACAAATCCAAAACTTTACAGACATAAAACTAAATCGTATCTTAGTATTTCGATTTTACCAAAAAAGTCTAGTGAACTATATTTCAATTTCAATGATAGCATATGAAGAAATATCTGACCATAGGAGCATTATTAATTGATTTTCGCAAAGAGAATCAACTTTCTCAATTGGATCTGTCCTCTGAAATAAATGTAGACGTCCGCACGGTTCAAAGGTGGGAAAAGGACATAACGCTTATAAAACTAGATAAAGAAAGAGAAATCGTCGAAGCTACCCTCCTACCACACCAACTCATTAGAAATCTCAATGCAACTATTCCGATACCAACCTATTATGATTTTAGAATTAGGAAATATTCCCTTAGTGAATTAAACAATAAACTCCCTGATGCAAACTGGATTAAGCAAAGACTTGATGAAATTTCAAAAAAAATTAGAACCATTGATGTTTCAAAGGACATGGACATACTAAAAAAGGACCTTAAAATTCAAAAGTTTGGTCATATACCATTGTCAAAATCGGTATTAGCCAGAGCCATAGAATTGCTCCCTGAACTCAACCTGATCATTATGGATGATTTTCATAATTATTCAGGCCACAGTATTGTTTTACCAATCAATGTCGATACTTACCAAAAGCTAAAAAATAAAGAAATAACTGGTACTGACATTACATTAAGAGATCTGGTGAACTATAAAACGACCGAAAAACCTGTTTTTTTTAATTATGACTTCACAGCCGATTGCAATGACAACATTTTCTACCTGGCTCATAATTTTTTAGATTTTTTCCAGGGGATGCCTGATCAAGCTTATGAATACTGTTCGTATGTCATGAGATATGATTCCTATAAATTAAATAAACAGCTTGGCCTCGAACTAGTATGGGAAGGCTCCGTTCAAGAAGATTATCTTGGGCTTGCATATTACCCCAGATTTTATACCGGAAATTTTAAAAAATATTTTGGCCAAAATTCTTAATAAATCAAGAACAGTAAGTCTATTTAAGCCATTACTTTTATAAGGGCTTCACTAAACTGCTTCATGTCATCAATAGTTCCAGTACTTATTCTTGCCCATTGATCCATGGGTGGGAAAGGTCTGCCAATAAGCACGTTTTCCTTTGCCATTGACTTCATCAATTCACGAATTGGCTTTCCTGATTCAAAGAACACAAAATTGCCATGTGAGTGGACATAGTTTAAGTTAAGGGCATCAAGGACCTTGTAAATATGGTCTTTAGCCTCTTTGTTTTTGGCTATGGTAAATTTATAAAATTCATCATCTCTTAAGGCCTCTTGTGCTGCTACAATAGCAAATACGTTGGTATTAGCCATAACTGCTTTTTTTAATTTTCCTGCAATTTCAGGCTTAGCGATAAGATATCCTACCCTTAATCCGGCAAGGCCATATACTTTCGAAAAAGTTTTAGATACTATAATATTCCTTCCTTCCTTTACCAATTCAACCATTGAGGGATAATCAGGTTCTGTGATAAAATCATAATAAGCTTCATCGCTAAATATTACCGCCTGTTGATCATGGTTATAACAAAAATCTTTTAATTCTCCCGAATCAACAATGGTTCCTGTTGGGTTATTTGGATTACAGATAAATATCAATTTGGTATTTTTATTTATTCTTGCGGCCATAGCCTCCAGATCATGCTCCAAACGATCATTTAGTCCAACCCGTTGTATCTCAGCTCCAAAAGTTTTTGCATAGGTCAATAAGGCTTGATAAGTTGGGTTAGCGGCAATAATTTCTCCCCCGTCTCTTCCATAAATCAAACCAGCCGCTTTCAAACCTTCAGTTGATCCTCCGGTAACAACCACATGATCTTTGCTTACACCTTCCTTATCTGCAATCATTTGAACCAAATCTGATAAAATTCGAAATGGATAGCGGCAGGTCAGGTCAAAATTATTCGTCAGTACTTTTTGAATATTTACAGATGGACTAAATGGATTTTCATTGGCGTTAAGTTTAATCGGGCCATTAATTATCGGATCTATCGTATATCGCTCAGCGGCTGATGTGTCGAGCCCACTAAGTAAAATAAGACCACTTGACAATCCGGCTGTTTTCAGCCAATTTCTTCTATTGAATTGGTTCATAAGGTTTAGTTTTGATCTTAAATGTACAAATTATCCGGCATTCAAGCATTCTTAAATTGAATACCTGAAGGTCTCAGAACTCATCACCCCACCTCCGATCACCTCACAGTTTAGGGTTTCGAATTTCAAACAGTTTGTAAAGTTGAAGATAAAATAGATCTATTCCTGCCAGCCGCAGGCGGGTTCAAATTGGCACATCCCTGCCTACCGGCTGGCAGGTTCAAATTTTCAAATCAATATTTAATCATCACCTTCACTTTAAACTCCAATCCAACATTCATCTTTTCTGCGTTCAAGTCATTTACATAATGAAGAAATTCTACTTTTTCTGCCAGTTGTTTATCAATTTGAATAATATCAGATTCCATGCTCTACATTATAATTTACATTTGCTATTTACCTTTAAAATTAGTTCAATTATTCGTAAATTACAATGATATAAATCAATACTTCTATTAATTTTAATTGCCAAATTTGAAATCTTGAGTGTCGCTCGTCGATATGCATTTAAATTAAATTGATCCTAATTATAATGAGAACAACTTATTTAATTTTAGTAATAATTATACTCGTTTCTTGCTCGGAGAAGCATAACTTGAAAAAAGTAGACATAGTTCAGAATCCCGTTGTAGATTGGGAAAACCCTGAAGTTTTTGGAAGAAACAAAGAATTGCCCCGAGCTTCCTTTATTCCCTATAAATCAATCGAACAAGTTAGATCAAACAAGGCTGAAAACTCTCCTTTCTACACTTCTTTAAATGGTCAATGGAAATTCTCTATTGTCGATAAACCTGCTGACCGGCCACTTGATTTTTATAAAACTGATTACGATGATACGGCTTGGAAAAATATTGATGTGCCATCAAACTGGGAACTACAGGGTTTTGGATATCCCATCTATACCAATGTGAAATTTCCCCATGAAAAAACACCTCCAAAAATTCAGGATCATTACAATCCGGTGGGCTCGTATAGAACAAATTTCAAGGTAAGCAAGGAAATGCTCAATAAAGACCTATACCTTCACTTTGGTGCAGTTAGCTCAGCTATGAATATTTGGATAAACGGCAAAAAGATTGGCTATAGTGAAGGTAGTAAAACTCCTGCGGAATTTTTAATCAATAATTACATCTTGGAAGGAGACAATTTACTGGCCGTGGAAGTCTTTAAATGGTCTGATGCGAGCTACCTGGAAGATCAGGATTTCTGGAGACTTTCAGGGATCAGCAGAGATGTATTTCTATTGTCTAGAAACAAGGATCACATTGTTGATTTTGAGATCAAGGCAGGATTAGAAAACAATTACACAACCGGAACATTTGATCTTAGTGTGACCATTAAAAATGAAAGTAAGAAAGAACTTAGCCTTGGCATCCACTTACTTGATACTGCAGGAAACGAAATGATTGACACTGAAAAAAGTGTCGTTTTAAAAGATAACAAAGCCTCCGTTACATTTTCAGATCAACTAAAACATATTGATGCCTGGAGCGCAGAACAGCCAAACCTGTACCAATTGGTGCTTCAGTTAAAAGATGATAAAGGTAATGTTATTGAAAGCATAGGGAACCAGGTGAGTTTTAGAAGCGTTGAGATAAAAAACGGTCAATTTAGGGTCAATGGACAGTATGTCTATTTCAAAGGAGTCAATCTTCACGAACATCATGACAGAACTGGGCACTATATAGATGAAGCCACCATGATCAAGGATATCAAGACCATGAAGATGCATAATATCAATGCGGTCAGGACCTCACATTATCCCCAACCCGAACGTTTTTATGAGTTATGTAATCAATACGGTCT
>JAUXCI010000093.1 GCA_030618945.1 Flavobacteriaceae bacterium | reverse complement strand
CAATGTCATTATAATTTATAGACCGCCCTTCGATAATATCCATGGGTTCTTGCTTAATGATTTCAGGATAATCTCCATACACATCAAATCCACCCGTTTTTAATCCTCTGATTACATTTGATCCTCCTCTAAATCCTCCTAATTGATTTCGAGGTGAAATAAAGCGAAGATTGTCTATATTATTTCTGATGTCTCTTACGTCGTCAAGATCATAACTGTAGCGCCTGCCTTTTGACAAGCCTTGGTAGGATTTACTTACAGGCTGAGTCCACATAAACATAGTGTTGGTGGCAATATCACCAAAATCCATTCGAATTCCATTTTCAAGACCCTTACCAGCTGCAAGAAGCAATATCAAAATAAAAATACCCCAGAACACACCAAAGGCTGTTAACAGTGTTCTCAACCAATTTGTGGTAAGAACCTCCAGTATTTCATTCCATTTATCTCTGTTAAACATCTTTTTCTATTCGTCTTTTAATGCCTCAATGGGCTGTATACTTGCAGCTCTCCAGGCAGGAAAAAATCCTGCAATCGCTCCTGCAATAATCAACACAATTACCATGGTAACTGCGATACTTAAATCTACTGACGGATTTAGTATATAATCAACCTCTACGTTTGGTCCTACAATTTCCAATAGCCCCATACTTAATATCAATCCTGCAAATCCTGAGACAGCAGTAACAAAAACAGACTCCTTAAGGATCATCCTCACAATTGACCAAGGTTTGGCTCCCAGAGCTTTTCTTATACCAATTTCTCTGGTCCTTTCTTTAACTATAATCAGCATAATATTGCTTACTCCAACAACACCAGCTATGATCGTACAAATTCCAACAAACCAGAAAAAGAATGCTATATTATCAGTCAGCGTATAAAAACGCTTTGCTTCATCCAGCATATTGTGAACATTTATGGCACTATTATCATCTGGTGAAACCTTATGAACTTCCTGCAGGTATTGCTTGATCTCAGCAGTAAATATATTGGATGCTTTTACAGCTTGATCAAAACTTTTTTCCGGCTTAAGTGTAAAAGTAAGGTTGTTTACACGATCTGCTCCGTTAAAAACACTTTGAGCTGTTGTAAAGGGTATAAATGAATTATTCTCTTCTCTATCTCCACCCAAATCACTATAAATACCAACGATTCTAAAATTAATTCCCGAAATCTGAAGGTATTCATTTAGAGGCTCCTCCACATTTTTCAACAATTCTTGTTTGATTTTATTACTAATCACTACAACCTTGCTCTTATCATTAAGGTCCATATGATCAATATACCTGCCACTTATCATTACTTGATTTTCGATATGCTGATAAGTAGGATAAACTCCACTAATTGAATAATTGACTGATTCATTTTTATAATTGGTCGTAGTCCCCCAGGGAACCCTAAAAATTGCAGATCTGTGCTCAAGTTCATTAGAATATGCATTTTCGATATAATCAAAATTGTCATTCTTCATTTGAATTCGCCTACCAGGATTTAATCCTTTATACTCTTTTGTAGTATTTTGAGTCCAAACCATAATTCGATTCGAGGCATCTCGTTCAAATTCTTTGCGAATTCCATTTTCCATTCCTCGTCCAAAGCCAAGCAATACAACAAGAATAAAAATTCCTGATGCAACGGACAATCCCGTAAGAAAGGTTCTCAACTTATTCTTTCTTATGGTATCAAAAATCTCTTGCCAACTATCAAGGTCGAACATAAAACCAAATATTATTTACCCGAAGTTTTTCGGGTTCAATTAATAGACGCACAAAAGTATGGTTTTGTTACAATTCCATTATAATTCTTACAATAAAAATTTAAAGACAAAAAATCATATTAACCTTTGTAATAAATCCTTCCAAATCTTGTGAAATACTTAGCGATTCTGGTTTCTTTTCCGCTTAAAAATTATTATTCACATCCCAGTAAAAAAACAAAGGATATTGTGATTATGAAAAAATAGGAAATACCCTTAAAAAGCTCATTTATTGCCATATTCTAGAATAATACATTAAGAAATCAACATTGAATATGAATAATTCAAAATTAATAGAAAATATTTATTAAAATGACAATTATCATGTATTGAATGTTTGGATGACCTTAACTTTATATTAAATTAAAATCATCCGGTCATGTTAGCGAAAAAATCAGAAAAAGCCCAAATAGGTGCCTTTAGCAAGATTTTCTTTCAGTTAGGCTTGCTATTGTCATTAGTACTTATCTATACTGCTATAGAATGGAAAACTTTTGACAGAACGGTTAGTGAGCTAGGGGACCTAAATGTAATGGAGGAGGAAGTATTCGACATCCCTATTACAGAAAGGATTCTTGAGGTCAAACCTCCACCACCTCCACCACCAGCTCCTGAAGTAATTGAAATTGTTGCCGACGAACAGGAAATTGAAGAAACAGTTCTCGAATCAACTGAGACAGATGAGTCTGAATATGTTGAAGTTATACAGATGGATGATATAGAAGAGGTTGTAGAAGAGGAGCTAGTTGAACAAGACATTCCATTTGCCATAATAGAGGAACCTCCAGTATATCCAGGATGTAAAGGAACCAAAGAAGAAAAGAAAAAATGCTTACAACTGAAAATTACCCAACATGTGAGCAAAAATTTTAACACCAATCTTTCACAAGACCTTGGATTAGATCCAGGTAAATTGAAAGTTTATGTTGTATTTAAAATTGATAAAACTGGAAAAATTACAAATGCAAGAGCCAGAGGCCCTCATGCCAGGCTTGAAAAAGAAGCTTTACGCGTTGTAAATTTGTTACCACAATTAACTCCGGGTAAACAAAGGGGAGTACCTGTTGGAGTATCTTATACGCTACCTATAACTTTATGGGTACAAATTTAATGTTTCTCATATAAAATATTTTTTAATGAAAAAGAGGTTAATTCTATTAACCTCTTTTTTTGATCTTAATTAAGAGTAAAGTAATTCCTGAAAACAGATAAGAAATATTGACATTTAGTGTCGTAATCAATTAAATTAAATGCCTTAAATTTGCAGCTTATTAAAAACATTATGAAGAAATTAATCTTTATACTTTTTATTGGCCTTGGAACCATAGGATATGGGCAAGAAATTATTCCTTTCCCTGACCTGAGCGAAAATCACCATGCTGTTTATAATGATGCAGAAACAATTGATAATCTGAACTATGCCTTATATACTGAGGATTATCAAAAAGATTTACAAAAAATTGATCGTGAAATAGATGAAGTCAATATTGACCTTCAAAATGAATTAATCGAAGAACGGTTAACAGATTTACGAAATAAAAAGGCTGATCTACTTAAGAAAAAAGCAAGCCTGTTAGAGGAAGCTGAATTGATCGAGGACCTTAATAAATTTTATTAAGATATAAAGATCATTCATTATCCGGCATCCATATATGTCTTGGATACAAGTCGCAAGCAATTATCATGTCCAGGCAATATTCTAACCTTCCCAGATCGTTAGCATTTGTATTATTTGTTCCAAAGGTAAATTTTACCCCTGCCTCCTTTGCTCTGTTTATGAATCTGGCACTAGGGATCCTATAACGCGCACTAATTTCCATCGCAACATTATTACTTTTAAGAACAGTGATGACCTTGTCCATTCGTTCATCGGTCCATAATTCATCATATTGAGCGCTAATCTCATCGGGTAAATAGGTCGCATTTACATATATGTCAATAGGTTCTTTACCTATGATATTTTCAATTCGATTAACCAGTTGATCCATAAAATCCTGAGGATCTCCCACCTCAGTTTCTTCTTTAAGCCATAATCTCATCCGTTTTCCATTATCATTGGTCCAGGTCATGGCATCCGTAAACACATAGTCAAATTGATCAATGGTTTCTTTAGAGAATAAATCGAGCCATTCCCTGCCTTCAGCCTGCATAGCCAAATATGTTTGGGGCGGCTTTTTATAATTATCTAAAAAAAATTGGAGAGAATCATTTGATTCAAAGCCCATGTTGATACCGCAATTAACGGCTATCCCGTAAGTAAAACCATATTTTCGTGCATGCTTCAAAGTTTGTTCCATGGTAAGGCCTTTTTTCAAATGCCCATGAAGATCCATTAAAGGCATATTCCGCTTCGAAGCTTCAAGTAACTTTCTTTGATATTCCATATCATCGAGGGGTTTTCCCGGAGTTTGCAGCTTATCTGACAGTGGTTTCACCTTAATGTTTTTGTAATAAACTTTACTATTAGGATCGTGGCATTGCAAAGCAAAAGTACCTGAAGACAACAAGCGCCCTTTCATATCACTCCTTCTCAAAGGATTTTCCTCTTCGGTATAGTCGACCATTAATTCCCCATTAATATATGTTTTTATAGTCTTTCCCTGAACTACAATACGATAGTTAAACCACTCATCATCATCTACCGGAGATTTAGCCAAATTTCTAATCCCATAAAGGCTTCCTGTCATTTTATTTTCTGCAAACCAGCCTTTATTGCTATTAAATACAGAATTGACCACCTGGCATTCATAGCCTTTAATCGGCCAACCTTTTTCCTGAAACTCAGTATGAAAATATATACCAGAATTTGAAAAAGATGTCGTCTTTACATCAGCCTTTAACTCAAAATTTACGAAATTATGTTGTTGTAAATCCCCATCATAGAACAAATGAGAACGTTCTCCTTGGGCAACCAGAGATCCATTCTCAATTTGCCAGGAAGATTCATTTTCCGAAGCTTTCCATCCTTGTAAACTCTTTCCATCAAACAATTCAATCCACTCCTCTTTTTGACCCGAACTCGTCAAAACCATCACCATTAACAATAAAACATACATACTTTTATTCGCCAGCAAATGATTCATAATAATAATAGATTTAAATTAAACCAAATCAAATATAGTCAGGGTAATTTGCAATTACCATAACATATATCATCTTTTATGGCTTGTTGAAAATATATAACCTAAACTCCCGTTAAGGCCAGCAAATACCAACCTTATAGAATAAATAGCATTGAAAAGAAAAAAAATTTAATACAGTATTCTTGAAAGAATCTAATCGAGCAGGGTTTTATCAGTTTTCACTTTTCTTATAAAAATCAGTATAAATAAAAGCTTCAAACTCAATCCAGAAATTATCAAGACAATCGAAAATATTCCTGGAGAATTTGACTTTAAAACTAGTCCTGTCAAAAACAAGGCTAGTACAAGAAATAACCATATCAATTCTTTCCCTGGTTTATATTCCCCGCTCTTTGCTTTGGCGATAATATAAATAGTTTTACACCCAACTCCAATTAATATCATTGATAACCCTAGTCCAGTCAAATCGGTAAATTTTCGAAAAACAATGCCGAATACGAGAAGCGTAATGCCAAGGAATAATAGCTTTTTTGACTGCATAATTAAGATCTATTATGTCAAAGGTAGTTCAACTTGTAAAAGTAAAGAATGACAATCATCATAAAGAAATCAAAAAAGGAATCTGCTTATTTCATTAAGATAAAGAACAATATATTTTTAAATTTTATTGTTTCACCAACATTTAGATTATATAAAAGGATGTTATCAACTAATAAAAAATGGTTATATTTGCTCTTTAAACTAAACTACTCTTATCTAATACTTATATAGTTAGGAGATAAATTAATAATTAACTTAAAACTTTATAAAATGAAATTTAAATTTACTATTATCACATTATTTCTTATGGCTTTTTCATTAAGCTCATATGCACAAAAGGACGTTTCGGAAAAGTCAGCTGAAGCCATTAAAGAATTCAAACATACCAATGATAAAATAGGTCCATATTTTAGTTCAGCTTATGGTTATGCCGTATTTCCTTCTGTTGGAAAAGGAGGTTTAGGCGTAGGTGGTGCAGCTGGTAATGGAACCGTCTATAGAGGTGGTGCTATTGTAGGTGATTGCAAATTATCACAACTAACAATTGGATTTCAAGCCGGTGGACAAGCTTATTCTGAAGTAATCTTTTTTAAAACTGCCGAAGCTTTTAATCAATTTACCGGAGATAAATTTGAATTTGCTGCTCAAACATCTGCAGTAGCGGTAACTGCCGGTGCGTCATTTGACGTAGATTACAGAGATGGAATTTTGGTTTTCACTATGGCCAAGGGTGGCTTAATGTATGAAGCATCTGTTGGAGGGCAAAAATTTAAAACGGACATGCGTTAGAAGGATTTTCTAATGTTTAAAAACCTGCCAGATTCTTCAATCTGGCAGGTTTTTTGTTTCGTCAAAAATCATTTTTCAAACCCATGGACCGGGAAGGTTAACCTTGATGACAAAATCAATTTGATCGATTAAGAATAAGCCCAATGCTAAAAAATACCCTTACTTTATTTATATCATTAACCCAGGATACGTCGAAATTAATAGGACCCAAAAGCGAGTGATAGGCAAATGTAGCGCCAGCAGACATAACAGCACTTGCCTCAATTTCACTTTCATCAGACCAACTTCCAGAAGGCGAAAAAGCATCTTCTATATAGTCATTAAAATCACCCTGACCAACTGAGGCAATATCAAAATGCGGAATTATAAAAATGCTTTTTATAGGATTGATTTGGGCAGCAAGACTTAATCTCATGAATTCAGTTACATATAACTCATCTTCATGTAAACCGGCAAAGACATAGCTTTCTTTTCTTGGAGCAGTTAAAATCCCTCCTAATGAATATTTTGCAGCGTAACCATATTCAGCAAAAGAATACTCATTCTCAGCTATGGCGTCCTCAAAAATAAAACCAATATTTGCACCAACAATACCCGTTACTTTTTTAGTAAAGTCAAAGCGCTTTTCAAAGTCTAAAACCAATTTGGTAAAACCATTGGTTGATCCATTTATATCTTCATCTTCATCATTATCCGAATACTGAATATCCAAATCATGAAGAATTGATCTATACACTCCTGCCCTAAAATAAGTTCCTTTGGCCGGGTAATATACCCTATCCATATTACTATACATATAATGTGCTCCGATCTCAAAATTTTCAAAAGTATAATTTTCAAGATTTAGAATATTATTGCTGATGTTAGGATCTATTTTTGGAGCTAAATTAGTATATTCATAACTCAAATCAAGCCCGGCATAACTATGCCTTGATTTCAGATTCTTATTAATTTGATTGTCAAATTGAGCATAGCGAGAATTAAAATCACTCGCTACTTCTCCTCCCAAAAAGAATTTTTGGTCTAAAAATTCACCAAGGACGTCTGATCGCCACCACCAGTCCTTTTCTTCTCCAAATTGTTTTTGATATTGAATCCTGAATCTGGGTTGCACGGCAATATCAAGCGTCACAAGAAAACGTGAGGCCTTACCTATTACATTCCTTCCCGTATAATTTAGAATAATACCAACACTACGGTAGGAGTCATAATGCAACGATGCTTTGACTTGGTGACTGGAATGCTCTTCAGCATTGAGTGTCAAAACCAAATCATCCTCAACTATTTTTCCCGAATAGGTGATTTGTTTAAATAAATTGGTTCCCATGGCCTTATCTATTCCATCAATTAACTCTTGGCTAGAATATTTTTGTTTTATTTTGATGCCCGACCTCGCCTTTACCAAGTCTAAGTTAGCCTCACTAATACCCTCATAAACGATTGAATCTAAGAAAATCTCATCTTTAGTTTTAGGTACTTCATGCGTACGTTGCTTATAATTCTTTAAACTATTTGCCAAAGCCACTAACTGCTTCATATTACTTCTAGTAGCAATTTTTCCCTGTTTATAGATTGAATCACTCTTTTCAAAATCTCCGGTTGCATAGGTTATATTTGGCACATGATCAATCAATATATCACACATTTCTCTGCTTTTTGGATTTTTTAGGTTACTCGAAAGCATACCCGTCTGAAAAAGAAGCGCTGGAATACTGTTTAATTTGTCTTTTGTTTGCATACCACCTCCTACGTCACTTCCAATAATGATATCAAAACCCATTTCTTTGGCCACATCCACCGGAAAATTATTCAGAACACCTCCGTCAACCAATAAGGTATTATTATATGGAACAGGCTGGAAAACTCCTGGAATTGACATACTTGCCCGCATTGCCACACCAAGGTGACCACTTCCAATCAAAAGCTCTTTGCCATTAACGATATCAGTAGTCATGGCTCTAAAAGGTGTGGGAAGTTCATCAAAATCAGTTATATCATAAACCGGAAAGATAAGGGAAGAAAAATATTCTCTTAGTTTTTGATCTTTTATCATTCCAGAACTTACTTTGGGTTTACCATTAACCAGGTCAAAATCTGCCACATAGGTTTTAAATTCACTCTTTTCTTCCATGGTCACATCTTTCAAACTAACATCTCCACCCAGTAGTTCGCTCCAATCAGCATTATGAGCAATCTCGGCAATAGTATCTCCAGAATAACCTATGGCATATAAGCCCCCGACAACACTACCCATACTTGTACCGATTATAATATCCGGAGCTATTCCCAACGAATCAAGTGTTTGAAGTAAGGGGATATGAGCTATTCCTTTGGCCCCGCCTCCACTTAAAACAACAGCGATTCTTGGCTTTTTCTCTTGGGCAATAACTTCCACGCTTAGTCCAAGAATAAGTATCAGGGCTATTAATTGCAGGTATTTTTTCATGGCAAAAATTTAATCGAAAAATAAATTCGGTTATAAAAATAAGCTAAAAAATAAAGGTACATTTATTTTAATAAAAACGATGCTTTTGGTATGATTTAACGGATACATGGCTTCTATAATAAAGTCGACAAAACTAATTTTTTCCATCTAAGATTTGTTATATCTTTGAATAATTTTATCCATAAATTTATTGTTTTCATGATCCATTATCATTCTTTTAGGATCTTCTTCAAACCATTTCACTGTTGACTTGATTCCGTCTTTAAAACGAATAGTTGCTTTAAAACCTGGAACAAATCTTTTTATCTTACTGTTGTCAAAAATAGTACTTATTGCCTTATCCCCTAAAAGACTTCCTTTGAGATCAGCATCAAAACCGCCCAGATAATCAGAAGGTATAAAAACCTTTTCTGCCGGCCTCCCGGCTGCCATGGCTACAGCATCATAGACCTGATGCCAGGTTAATATTTCATCAGAAGTTATATGAAAACTTTGCCCAATAGCTTG
>JAUXCI010000065.1 GCA_030618945.1 Flavobacteriaceae bacterium | reverse complement strand
CGCTAATTTATTGGCTAAGATTTTTGCAGATTCTCAAAATTTTGATAAGGCGATTTATTTCAATAAAATAGCACTTCAAAAATCATACCTTATTAAAGATACTATTGGAATTACAAGATCTTTAATTAGAATGGGAGGATTCTATTATGCCAAAGACGAACAAGATAGTGCTAAATTGTTTTTTAGAAAAGTAACGTATTTTCCCGTAACACCGGCTACTGTTAAAAGAATTGGGGATGCCTATAATAATCTAGGAGTAATAGCACAAAATAATGATAATTTTGATTTGGCTAAACACCGGGTTAAACAGGCCTTAGAATTAAAAATAAATCAAAACGACGTATTAGGTATTGCATCCTCCAATGTCAATTTAGGAAATTTATATCATTTTGAGCAAGATTATAAAATAGCCATTGAAAAATATTTGGCCGCATATGATAGAATAAAGGATGATACAACGAGTACGAGCCGAGTACAACATTTACGGAGAATTATTTATGAGAACCTTTCAGTTTCATACGATTCGATCAAGGATTATGAAAAAGCCTATAGTTACCTTCATAAGTCTTATAAGCTCAAATTTAAATTAACCAATGAACAGTTGACACAAAGCATTGCTGAAGTTGAAGCCAAATATAATCTGGCTTTAGAAGAGCAAAAAACGGAGGAAGAAAAAGCTAAAACCTTTAGAGCCCAAGTATTATTTGGTGGCTTGGCATTTATTACCCTAATCGTATTGGTCATAGGCTTTATATTTTATAAAAACTATAAGTTAACCGAACAAAATAAGCTAGAACAGATTCATAGTAACTTGCAAACAAGGATCATTAATGCCACTATTGATGCCAAGGAAAAAGAACGAAAAACAATAGCTGAAATCTTGCACGACAGTGTCAGTGCGCTGTTGTCATCAGCAAATCTTCACCTTCAGGCTTCAAAAGCACAATTAAAAACAAATATTCCTATAGAAATAAGTAAAGCCCAAGAAATTGTGAATGAAGCCTCTGTTAAGATAAGAGACCTGTCACATGAGTTGATTTCTTCGGTCTTGCTAAAGTTTGGATTGGCTTTTGCGATTCACGACCTCTGTGAAAAGTATTCCAATTCTGAAATACAATTCATCAGTGATGACAATGGGATAAAACGTTACAATCAACAATTTGAAATCAAAATATACAATATTATAGAGGAGTTGGTCAATAATATTTTAAAGCATAGTCAGGCCAAAAATGCATCTATTAATCTCATGGAAAGAGGAGGGGGTGAAAAATTGTTGATTCAGATTATTGACGATGGCACTGGATTTGACATTAAAAAAGCAAAAAATAAAGATGGATTAGGCTTGAGCCATATTGAGGCCAGAATAATAATCATGCAAGGCGTTTTTAATATCAATTCCAAAAAAGGAGAGGGAACAAGTATTTTTATATCTGTACCCATCAATCAGCTTGATTTGTCAAATGCCGTTTAAGATTCTCTCTTAATTTCTATTATTTCAAGATTTTTTATTTCCTTTTTATCGATTTCAAATCGGAGCATTGTTTTCACATTATGAATACCATAATTGCCAACAGCCCCGGGATTCATGTGTAACAATTGTAATTTCTTATCAAATTGCACCTTTAGAATATGGGAATGGCCCGAAATAAAGAGTTTTGGTGGATTACGGGAGATTTCAGTTTTTATCCTTTGGTTGTATCTCGAAGGGTAACCTCCTATATGAGTCATCCATACGCTTACACCTTCAATAGTAAATTTAAGATCTAGAGGGAATTCACTTCGTATTTCTTTATCATCAATATTTCCATATACAGCTCTTAAGATACTCACTTTTTGTATTTCCTGACTAACCTTCAAACTCCCTATGTCACCGGCGTGCCAAACTTCATCTGCTTGACGGCAGTAAGCTAGAATTTTATCATCTATATAGCCATGAGTGTCTGATAAAAGGAGGATTCTTTGGACCAAATTATTATGGATTAATTTAATTATATTTGTTTGGCATAAAATTAAGGTTTTTGAGATACTTTATTGAACTTTCTTATCACGGAAAAATGTATCATGGCTGGCAGATCCAACCCAATGAAAACTCAGTTCAGGAAACCATAGAAAAGGCCTTGTCAGTTTTACTGAGAGATGAAATTACTGTTGTGGGATGCGGCAGAACTGATACAGGAGTTCACGCCAGTCAATTCTTTTTACATTTTGACATCAATTTGACAATAGATAAAGAAAAGTTAAAATTCAGGCTTAATTCGTTTTTACCCAAGGATATTGCTATTTTTCAGATTAGAGAAGTCAATGATACGGCGCATGCAAGGTTTGATGCAATTGCCAGAAGTTATGTTTACCAGATTTCGATGGAGAAAAACGTCTTCTTGATGGATTCATCTCTACAGATGTCAAATACAAACCTCAATGTAAAAAAGATGAATGAGGCGGCTAAATTACTATTGAATTATAAGGATTTTAAATGTTTTTCTCGATCAAAAACCGATGTTAAGACTTATGATTGTGATATTTCCCAGGCCTTTTGGAAGAAGGAAGATAAGCTTCTTGTTTTTAATGTGACTGCTGATAGGTTCTTAAGAAACATGGTGAGGGCGATGGTGGGAACCTTATTGAAAGTTGGTCAGGGAGAATTGAGTCTTGATGATTTTGTAGCGGTTATAGAGAGTAGGGATAGAACAAAGGCAGGTGCTTCTGTAAAAGCAAAGGGTTTGTTTTTAAGCAAAGTTGATTATCCGGAAGAAATATTTAAAGTTTAATAATGTCCAAAGAAAAAGAAGAAAAGAAAAAAGTGATTGGTAAAGTTTACGATGTTAAGCTTTTTTCAAGATTGTTGCGTTATGCCAGATTTTATAAGCTTCAATTTACTATCTCAGTGTTAGCCGTTTTATCTGTGGCCCTATTGGCAGCGGTAAGACCCTTACTTTTAAGACAAATCATTGACAATTATATTAGCAACAAGAATGCTGAGCAATTGTTGGTGTTCGTTAGTTTGATGCTTTTTGTATTGCTTTTTGAGGTGATTTTTCAATTTCTATTCATTTATTTTGCCAACTGGCTTGGTCAAAATATAGTAAGAGACATGAGAACCCAGCTTTTTCGACATTTGCTTAATTTCAAAATGCAATACTTTAATACTTCGGCTGTGGGTAAACTGGTTACCAGAGTGGTTTCTGATATTGAAACTATTGCGAGCGTATTTGGGCAAGGTTTGTTTGTGATCATCAGTGATCTGTTGAAAATGATTGTTATAGCTGGGGTAATGCTGTATATGAATTGGGAGTTGGCCTTGATTGTCTTTGCTATTCTTCCCATTCTTATTTTTGCGACAAAAATTTTTCAAAAGGCAATGAAGTCGGCATTTCAGGAGGTAAGAACTGAAGTGTCCAATTTAAATACCTTTGTTCAGGAAAGAATCACAGGAATGAGAATTATTCAACTTTTTACACGAGAAAAAATTGAATATGAGAAGTTTAAAAATATCAATGAAAAACATAAAAAGGCTTGGGTAAGGACGGTTTGGTATAATTCAATATTCTTTCCGATAGCTGAGGTTCTACCTTCTATTGCGATAGGCTTAGTAGTTTGGTATGGCGGTTTGAACGCGGCGGTAAGCAATTCAGTTTCGGCCGGGGAAATCATCAGTTTTATCATGATGAATAATATGCTTTTTAGGCCGCTTAGGCAGATAGCCGATAAGTTCAATACCTTACAGATGGGAATGGTGGCAGCAGAAAGAGTTTTTCTAATAGTAGACTCTCAGGAAACTGAAATTGATACAGGAACTACTTCGGTAGAACGCTTTAAAGGAAAGGTTGAATTTCGAAACGTTCATTTTAGCTATATTGAGGGTGAAGAGGTTATAAAGGGTATTTCATTTGGTGTACAACCAGGCCAAACCGTAGCAATTGTAGGCGCCACTGGAGCCGGAAAATCAACTATTATCAATTTATTAAATCGATTTTATGGGATCAATAAAGGGGAGATCAAAATTGATGATGTAAATATTTCAGATTATTATTTGCATGAACTTCGCAACCAAATTGCAGTTGTTTTACAGGATGTATTTCTCTTTTCGGATACCATATATAATAATATTACTTTGAAGGATAGCTCCATCTCTTTGGATGAGGTAAAAAGGGTTGCAAAGGAAATCGGCATTCACGATTTTATCATGTCGTTACCGGGCGGTTATGATTATAATGTAAAGGAAAGAGGAGCAATGTTATCGGTTGGTCAAAGGCAATTAATCGCGTTTTTAAGAGCTTCAGTGAGCAAACCCGGAATTCTTATTCTGGATGAGGCCACTTCTTCAATAGATGCTTATTCTGAAAAGTTAATTCAGGATGCAACTGAAAAAATAACAAAAAACAGGACCTCTATCATTATTGCTCATAGACTTGCAACGATTCAGAAGGCTGACAAGATCATAGTGATGGAAGATGGCCAAATTGTTGAGCAGGGAAATCATGCTGAACTTTTGGCTAAAAAAGGATATTACAGTAAGTTATACAATATTCAATTTGTTCAAAAACAAGCCAGTTGATCAAATCAATGATAAGCATGGAAGTTTTATAGGCGCGCCTTAGGTAAGATCATCTTTTATGAGCTCTGTTAGTTCGGTGCTATCCTCGAATAAAATAAAGGCGCCATTATTCATATAAGAAATTTGCCCAGACTCTTCAGAAACGATTAATGCCAAGGCATCAGTTTGTGTTGAAATGCCTAAGCCTGCTCTATGTCTTAATCCGAAATGTGCAGGAATCTCAATACTGTTTTCTATAGGTAAAATAACTCTAGTTGCCGTTATGGTGTCGTCTTCTATTATGATAGCGCCATCATGGAGGGGGCTGTTTTTATAAAATATACTTTTTAAAATAGGTTTATTGACTTGTATTCTCATGGTGTCACCAGTCATTTTAACAAATTCCAGGCTATTGTTCCTTTTTAAGACAATGAGAACCCCTGTTTTTATTTTTGACATTTCATAACAAAAAGATACAATGTCATCAATCTGATTATTGGCAACCAATTCGGTCCTAAAAAACTTCAAATGTTTTAATAAACCTTTTTTCGATGCAATATTTGTAGATCCGACCATCAAAAGAAATTTTCTAATCTCTTGTTGAAAAACAATAATCAAGGCAATAAATCCACCCCCTAGAAATTTACCCAAAATATCACTCAATAGTTCCATTTCCAGGGCCTGTGTCAGTTTCCATATCAGGTAAATAATGGCAATACCAATAAAAATATTGATGGCGGCTGTACCCCTGATTAACTTGAAAATATAGAAAAGTAAAACAGCAACTAATACGATATCAAGGATGTCTAAAAAGCCGATGTTTAAAAAATTGATATGATCCAATTGAGTGCGAGTTTTTGTAAATGTATGAATTATTTTACATTAAATATATATTCCATAGGAAGCGTAGCGATGTCATTAAAATGCAGATATACCTTCGTTTGTAGATAGTACTGATACTGAGTATTCTGATTGTAAATTAACCTTACCACAGGTTTTGTGATACTGTCATTAGGCCCCAATAAAGCTATCTCCTTTTCTAACTCTTCTAAAACGATAATTTTATCATTGAGCTTTATAAAGTCATTTGAAATTTCTACCGATACATGGAATGTCTGATCTCTGCTCTCTTCTTGTATTGCGTCATCATCTTCCAGGTCAATAAACGTGACCGGAAGGAAAGGTGTTAAGGAGATTTGATTCAATGCGGTATCCGCATAACTGAAATAATTAAGCATGCCTTCTTTTTTATGCATGGAATCTTTGTTGCGGTTTTCTTGCATGGCTATAAAATGAGGTATGACTTCCTTCATTTGGAGTCTTTTGTCTACATTAAAGATCCAATGCGTGTTTAAGATCTTATTGTTTTTATTTAAAATGGCCAGGGTATCCTTATTTTGTGTCTTATAAAAAATCCATATACTGGAATGGTTTTGAATTTCAGTAATCCCCTGGATTTGAATGAGGGGTAATTGAACCTCCTGTTTTTGGCAACCAATTGCAAAAACGATCAGTAAACAAGAAGCGATGCATTTCTTTATCATAAATGATCAATATTTTGATTTTTGCACAATAGTGATGGTTTCCATGGCCTCCTTAACATCATGTACCCTTATAATATTACTTCCTTTTTGCAAGGCTAATGTATTTGCAACGCTTGTGGCATTCAAGGCTTCTTCTGGTTTTATATCGAGTAATTTGAATAGCATTGATTTTCGAGATAAACCTGTAAGAATAGGCAGATCCATAAAATTGAATAATTCGAGCTTGCTCAATAATTCATAGTTTTGATCAAGGGTTTTGCTAAAGCCAAACCCAATGTCTAAGATGATGTCATTGACGCCAAGTTTTCGAAGTTCAAAAATCTTTTCAGAAAAATAAAAAATAATATCCTGGACCAAGTCTTTATAATGCGTATTATGTTGCATGTTCTGAGGCGTCCCAACCATGTGCATAATTACATAAGGTACCTGAAGTTTTGCTATAGTTGCAAACATTTTATCATCCATTGAACCCGCCGAAATATCGTTTATCATACATGCTCCTGCCTTGATACTCTGTTTGGCAACCTCACTCCTAAAAGTATCTACAGATATTAAAATTTCAGGAAAATGATTGATAATGATTTTAAGCACGGGGATCAATCTCGCTAATTCTTCTTCTTGAGAAATGTGTTTTGCCGATGGCCGAGAAGAATAAGCGCCAATATCAATAAAGGTAGCGCCTTCAAAAAGCATGAGCTCAACTTGTTTTAGAATATCATTTTCAGTTTTGAATTTGCCTCCGTCATAAAATGAATCAGGGGTTAAATTAAGAATGCCCATGACTTTTGGGGAACTTAAATCAACCAATTTACCCTTACAATTAATTTGCTTCATCAATATTTATTTACGAGGAACTGTGTTAATGACCTTAGTCATTTGAGGAGCTCTATAGGTTTTCATTTTTTCTAATAAAATTTCTATGGTGTCGCTAACCATGATCATATCCCGGTTTTCTTGTTTTAAAAAGCCTTCCTGCACCATATGATCCAGTTGTTTCAAGGTGTGGTGAAAAAAGTTATTTGTATTCAAAATTCCAATGGCCTTTTTTTCAATTTGAAGCTGTCCCAAAGTGAGGGCCTCAAATATTTCATCCAGCGTCCCATATCCTCCGGGAAGGGCAATATATCCATCGACAAGTTTACTGATTTTCACCTTTCTTTTTGACATTTTTTTGGTTACAATCATTTGTGTAATTTTTTGATGGGCAACCTCTTCATGCTTTAATAAACCAGGAATAACACCAATCACTTCCCCTTGATGAGCTATCATGGTATCTGCGATGACACCCATAATACCGATTTTACCTCCTCCGTAGACCATGCCAATCTGGTTTCTCGAAAAATATTCTCCGAGTAGAATGGCCTGCTTGGAATAATCTTCACTAAAGCCTTTACTGGAGCCACAAAATACAGCTATACGTTTCATTTATTAGGGTTTTGAATGCATATATTATTTGTAAAAATAAGCAAACCGGGGATATTATATCATGAGATTTTTATAAATTCGTTCCTACAAAAATATAAAAACACCGATATACATTTAACATGCAAAACACATCCAGGCAATATGATGAAGTAACCGCTAAATGCAGGGCTCTTTTTATAAATAAAATGAGCGATTATGGAAGTGCATGGAGAATTTTACGATTACCTTCCCTGACGGATCAGATATTTATTAAGGCACAGAGAATAAGACAATTACAGGAAAATAGTATAAGAAAGGTTGACGAAGGCGAAATTCCGGAGTTTATAGGAATCATTAATTATTCTATTATGGCCCTTATTCAATTGCAGCATGGTGTGGCTGATCAACCCGATATGAATGTTGAACAAGCAACAAAATTATATGATAAGCATGTTCAGGAAACCAAAGAATTGATGGAGAATAAGAATCATGACTATGGTGAGGCATGGCGTGATATGCGTATCAGTTCGTTGGCTGATCTTATCCTTCAAAAATTACTCCGGGTAAAACAGATTGAAGATAACAAAGGTAAAACCTTGGTATCAGAAGGGATTGACGCTAATTATCAGGATATGATCAATTATGCCATTTTTGCCTTGATTTTAATAAACGAATAAGTATGATGAATTTTATTACCCAGCTCGCAAGAATATTGGTGTCTGTGACATTTATATTCTCAGGTTTTGTGAAATTGGTCGACCCCTTGGGATCTGCCTATAAGTTTGAAGAATATTTTGGAGCAGATGTATTAAACCTTGAATTTTTAAGCCCTTATGCGCTGCAGTTTTCTATTCTTCTTATTTTGGCTGAAATTATGCTGGGTTTAATGCTTCTGGTTGGTTATAAGGCAAAATTCACGGTATGGAGTTTGTTTTTAATTAGTTTACTGTTCTTATTTCTCACCTGGTATTCTGCTTATTTTGATAAAGTTACTGATTGTGGATGTTTTGGAGATGCTGTAAAATTGACTCCCTGGGAGACTTTTTATAAAAATGTCGTTTTAATTGTTCTGGTAGTTTATCTGATGGTCAGAGTATACGATATACAGCCAATTGGATCGGATATTGTAGCCAAACGAATATCATTGGTTTCCTTGTTTATTTTTATTGGCATACAATTTTATGTTTTAAGATATCTTCCAATTATTGATTTTAGACCCTATGCCATTGGTAATAATATTCCAGAAGGAATGATCTTTCCAGAGGGCGCAGAAAAACCGGTATATGAAGACACCTGGATCTATAATGTTAATGGAGAGGATAAAACTTTTAGCACCGAGGATAAGCCATGGAACATTGAAGGAGCCACCTTTGTTGATAGGAAAACCAGAACTTTGAAAGAGGGTTATGTGCCTCCTATACATGATTTTACAATGGAATCTGATGGAGAAGACATAACAGATTTGTTGATGGAAAAGGAAAAACTCATGCTGTTTGTGGCTTATAATTTAAAATTGACAAGTGCGAAGGGATTGAATAATATCAAGGATCTATCAGAGAGGGCCATGGAGAAAGGGTATACAGTTTATTGTTTTTCTGCTTCAACCATAGATGATTATAAGCAAATCAAAGATCAATACGACCTTGATTTTGAACTGTTGTTTTGTGATGAAACAACCCTTAAAACAATTATTAGATCAAATCCCGGAATTATTACCCTAAATAAGGGAACGATCAAAGGTAAATGGAGCTGGCGTCAAGCCAAAAATGTGACTTTAGAATAGTAAAAAGGTGAAACAGTTATTATTGGTGTTTTTTGGTGGAGGACTAGGCAGTGTGGCCAGATACTGGATAGGCCTAAAACTCAACAATTTCGAAAGTGGAATTCCATTTGGGACCTTATTGGCTAACGTATTGGGGAGTTTATTTATTGGTATTATTCTCGCGTATTCAACCAAAGTAGGGATGTTAAATGAGAATCATTCCCTGTTGCTGGCAACAGGTTTCTGTGGTGGATTTACTACTTTTTCAACCTTTGCCTATGAGAATCATCTATTTATTAAAAGTGGAGATTATTTTACAATGATACCCTATTTGGCAGTTAGCTTTATTTTTGGAATCGGAGCGGTCTTCTTGGGAATGTATCTGGTTAAATTAATTTGATCAATGCTTTTTATAGGCCATAACTCCTGCCATAACTTCTGTGTCCAGATGATTGACCTCTGGCGGAATGGGGCAGGAATATTTATGGTTATAAGCACAATAAGGATTATAGGCCTGATTAAAGTCGATAATTATCTGATCACCTTCAGGGATATTTAAATCGATATATCGACCACCACCATAGCTTGTTTCACCATTGGTTTTATCCGTAAAGGGTAAAAAAAGATGATCTTCGTAATCAGGCGACAAGGTTAATTTCTCATTTTGATAAATTTCCAACTCAAACTCTTCCCCTTTTAAGGTGAAACTGGCCGTAGCATATAATTTGTAAACTGGTAAACGATCAGTTGTAGTTGCCATTTTAAATGGTTTACTGTCTTTATGAAATTTCAGATTGGCGGTAACTCTGAAAGCAGTGTCTATTGGAAAAAAATCGAGCTTTGTAAACGACTCCAAATCTTACTTGGTTAACGGAGAATCTTCATTTGATGAATAATCCTTATTTAATTTATTCTGAAACTTACTAGCCTCCGTATCTTTTTTCTTGTCCTGTGCGCTTAGAACCGTTGCTAAAAGCAGGCTGAATATTAGGATTGTTGTTTTCATTAGTCACAATTTTTACCCAAATATACT
>JAUXCI010000132.1 GCA_030618945.1 Flavobacteriaceae bacterium | reverse complement strand
CCGGATTTTTTTCAGTCAGATATCATCATTGATAAAAATAATTTTATTCCCGCCTATGCATTGGGGAGTTTATTAAAAGTTAAGGGAGAAAACCGGCAGGCAGAGCACCTGCTTAAGGAGAGCCTAAAGATAGCACAGATTAGAGGATTTTGGGGATCTGCTTCTCCGCAGAACAATTGGGAATGCCGTATTCACCTGGCCATGGGAAATCATAAGGCAGCAGTGGCATCATTTGTTAAACTGGTTGATGAGGGTATTCATACTTATGAAATAGTAGGCAACCCCATCTATCAACCACTATATGATGATCCTGATTTTAAGAAGAGTATGGAAATTATGAAAAAGCGTCTAAAGGAGGAACAGGCCAAAGTTAAAGAAATGGAAGCCAATGGAGAGTTGGATATTCCTCCATTACCTAAAAATGTAGAGTAGTAATAATCAAGTGTCACAAAACACTACTCCACCGTAACGGATTTAGCTAAATTTCTCGGTTGATCCACATTACAATTACGCATTACAGCAATATGATATGACAATAATTGTAAAGGAATAGTCGTCAGCAAAGGTGAAAATGCTTCTTCTACTTCTGGTATTTCTATGATGTGATCGGCAATAGCCCTAACCGAGGTATCTCCTTTGGTAACTACGGCAATAATTTTAGCTTTCCTCGATTTGATTTCCTGGATATTACTCACTACTTTTTCGTAATGACCTTTACTGGTGGCAATAACAACAACCGGCATTCTGTCATCAATTAAGGCAATGGGGCCATGTTTCATTTCAGCTGCAGGATAACCTTCGGCATGGATATATGAAATCTCTTTCAATTTCAACGCCCCTTCCAATGCCACCGGAAAATTATATCCTCTTCCTAAATACAGAAAATTTGTTGATAGCAAATATTCTTTGGCAATTTCCTTGATGTGATCGTCAATTTTCAATAACTCCTCCACTTTCTGAGGAATTAATTCCAGCTCTTGCAAATGCATTCTATAGTCAGCGCTAGACATCGTTCCTTTGGCCCTGGCCAACCTTAAAGCCATAAGCAATAAAACAGTGATCTGGGTAGTAAAAGCCTTGGTAGACGCTACACCAATCTCCGGTCCTGCATGGGTATAAGCTCCTGAATCATTTTCTCTTGCGATTGATGAACCAACCACATTACAAAGTCCAAATACAAAGGCTCCTTTTGATCTTGCCAATTTAATGGCGGCCAAAGTATCGGCAGTTTCTCCTGATTGAGAAATGGCAATAACTACATCTTTTTCGGTAATTACCGGATTTCTATACCTGAACTCAGAGGCGTATTCAACTTCTACCGGAATTCTTACGAATTCCTCAAATATATATTCAGCAACTAATCCTGCATGCCATGAGGTTCCACAAGCAATAATGATAATTCGCTCTGCATTGAGAAACCTTTTCATATTGTTTTCAAGCCCCGATAATTTTATGATGCCTTCATTAACTAACAACCTTCCTCTTAAGGTGTCAATAATCGCTCTGGGTTGTTCATGAATCTCTTTCAGCATGAAATGCTCATAGCCACCTTTTTCAATTTGTTCAAGATTCATCTGCAATTCCTGAATATTTGCATCAATGGCAGAATCATCTTTGATTTTTCTTACCCTTACTTTCCGTCCTTTTTTAATGATCGCCAACTCTTCGTCTTCAAGATAAATGGCGTTTTTGGTGTACTCTATAAATGGTGATGCATCTGAGGCAACAAAGAATTCTTCAAAATTATCACCAACGCCTATGGCGATCGGGCTACCCAATTTGGCAACAACCATTTCGTCAGGTTTAGCTCTGTCAAAAACAGCTATGGCATATGCTCCAATAACTTGATTTAGGGCTATTTGAACAGCTTGACCAAGTTTAACACCTTCTTGAGTTTTGATTTCTTCTATCAGATTGATAAGGACTTCGGTATCCGTATCACTATGGAAAACATATCCTCTACTTACTAATTCCTGTTTTAAGGCTTCGTAGTTTTCTATGATTCCATTATGTACAATCACCAAATTTCCAGATTGTGACATATGAGGATGAGAGTTTACATCATTGGGAATTCCATGAGTGGCCCACCTGGTATGGCCCACACCTATAGATCCTTCTGTTGAAATTTCCTGACTAACTTTTTCTTCGAGGCTTGAGACTTTGCCTTTAGTTTTTGATAAATTGATATTTTTTCCGTCAAATAGCATGACACCGGAACTGTCATATCCCCTGTATTCTAATCTTTTCAGTCCGTTCATAATTATCGGATAAGCATCACGATAACCAATATATCCTGTTATTCCACACATTTATTTGAGTATTTAAATATTAAACCAAACGAAAATCCTGATAATTTAGTGTATTGGCTGAGAAAACCTATAAATTATCAGGACCTTAATTTTGTCGAAAGTTAAGCTTTTATTTGGAATAATATATTTGCAATTTTAACCTTTTATCGTCCACTTTTGGTCTATTTCCATGTAAAACGACACCTTTAGGAATCCAATTCCAATCTTGAACTATGGTATCAAAAGTTGACAAATCGAGATTATCAGTACTAACAAAATTCTTTAAGGCAAGCTTAGATGATACTATGGGATTTGATGGATTAAGTACTTTTGATATATAATCAGTTATTCTGAATTTATATTTTTCCGGGTTTCCATCACTGTCATATTCAAGTGTTCCACCAAACATTTCTTGCCCAAGCTGGGTATTATAATAATCTCTTATTAGTGAATGGTAATCATATTTGTACAAAAACAATCGATCAGGTAAGTCACCCTGATCTCCATCAATATAAAAAACCAAGTTGGCCTCATTGATCAAAAAGTTTTCTTGTCGTAAATAGTTAAGGGTCTCCTGGTCAAATAATTCAATGATAACCTCTGATCCGGCAGCTCCCTGTACATAAAGTTTGGTCTCCCCATTTTCATAATCCGGATTCAAAAGTAAAGGTGCAATCGCTGATCCTGCGTATTCTCTATCATATACTCCAGTTCTAACATGTCCAAATCCAAAGGTCATGGTTTGTTTAACATTAGCCAGAACATCCGATTCGCCTGTTATCCCATTATAATTTAAATCTTCGTCTGCTTCTTCATCAACAATCTCTTCATTTGTATAATAAATGGTCATTGTTCCCGGGGCAGTTGGAAGATTCATCAAGGATCCATCAAAACCTTCGGCATCAATGTACAAGCCTCTAAAATATCTTACAAAATTATCATTACTGTCAAAGTCTGATGAATTTTCGTGATTAATAAAACGCTCTCTGAAGAACGGTTTATCAAGATCAAATTTTATGGTAGGTACTGAATTTAGTCTTTTGATCGTATCTATATCATCTACCGTACTGGGGTCATCATCCAAAAATCGTCTTTCAACATATAAAACTGTATCGTTTCTGTTTGGTGTAAACAAGTCATTACTTAACTGATCCTTTTTTGTATACTCTTTATCAGAATAATACTCCTGATATTGGGTGGCATCATCAGGATCAAGGGTATTTAAAAAGGTTCCCAATTCAGAGACCGAAATATTATAAGCCAAATCCTTTTTACCGAAGATAGAATCCAGTATAAAATTTGGCACTTGAATAGTATCACCACTCTCATCGAAAATAGGTTTACCGGTATCCGGGTCAGTGGCTGCCTGAAACCCATCTCTTGTTGCAAAGTAAGGAATATCAAGAACCACCCTGTCAATAATTGGGTTATCCCCAAAATCTACTCCCAAAAGAGGTAAATATACTTGAGTGATAAGGTCACTATTCAGGCTTCCAAAAGTAGAATTGCTATTTACACCCAGCAGGTATAAAGGCACTTTTTGCGGTTTATTATTATCTATTCTTGAGGAGTCAATGTTATTGTGATAAGCAATGATCTCGAAAATGGAATCACCAACATCAAAAGGTCTTTGCCCGGCTAGATCTACTGCAATGTCTTCCAAATCTCGTTCACAAGAAAAAATTCCGAGCAACAATACAAATCCTAAACCAACATTTCTAAAAATGGTTGTTCTTTTAGATGACATAAATAATTTTGATTTTTTAGCTATCTTTTTATAAAACTTTATTGAGATAAAAGTCGGAATAAGCATCTGTAAACCCTTCCAATGGCTGGTATTCCAGAACCGGAATATCAAGGTCTTTAATTACCGATGAAACCTCTTCGCTCAAATTCTCGCCACCTTCTATAACAGCATCTGAATTTTCTATGGCTATTCTCACAAAGTAATCTTCATCACTACTTTTTAAACAATCTATTTTTTCAACCGGAATTTGATCGAATTTCATTTTATTAATCAATCCCTCTCTGTCCAATATACCCGTTGTTCCATAATTAAAGGCCGAGGTCACAATCTTACTATCGGCAAATAAAGGATCGTTTTTATAATATTCCTTAATATACAAAGGCAGCAAAGATGCCATCCATCCATGTATATGGATGATGTCAGGAGACCAATTCAATTTCTTAACAGTTTCAATAACTCCTTTGGCAAAGAAAATGGCTCTTTCATCATTATCAGCAAAAAGTTTTCCTTCTTCATCCGTGAAAACAGCTTTCCTTCTGAAATATTCATCATTATCTATAAAATAGACCTGCATTCTTTCTTTTGGAACTGAAGCGACCTTAATGATCAAAGGCATATCCATGTCATTGATAATCAAATTCATACCTGACAACCTAATCACTTCATGAAGCTGATGTCTTCTTTCATTAATCACTCCAAATCTCGGCATAAACATCCTAATTTGAGCGCCTTGATGGTGCATTTCCTTTGGAACCTCAAATGCCATTTTTGACACTTCATTCTCAGGTAAATAGGGGGTTAATTCTGACGAAATATAAAGGATTCTCTTATCTTTCATTTATCATACTTTTTTGGATCGCTGCAAAATTACGAAATAATATGGGAAATTCGATTTAAAATCTTAAGTTTGAGGGTTCAATTAACAATATTTAACAGCAGTATGGAGGTTTTTAAAACCGTAAAATCTCTTCAGCAAAAATTATCCAGTATTGGTCAGGGAAAATCAGTGGGGCTGGTTCCTACTATGGGCGCTCTGCACGAAGGCCACCTATCTATCGTTAGAAGGGCCAAAAAAGAGAATGATTTTGTAGTTGTAAGCATCTTTGTCAACCCAACCCAATTTAATAATAAAGAAGATCTTATAAATTACCCAAATACTTTAATTCCGGATCTCAAGGCATTAGAACTTTTACAATGTGACTTTGTTTTTACCCCATCGGTTAAAGAAGTTTATCAACAAGATCCAAATACTGAAAACTTTGATTTTGAGGGACTCGACGAGGTCATGGAAGGGAAATTCAGAACTAATCATTTTAATGGAGTTGCCACCATCGTTAAAAAACTTTTTTTAATCACTAATCCTGATAAAGCTTATTTTGGAGAAAAAGATTTTCAACAACTTCTGATTATTAAAAAAATGGTTGCCCAGGAAAAGCTTCCTATAGAGATCGTTCCTTGCGAAATTTTCAGAGAGAAAGACGGCCTGGCCATGAGCTCAAGAAATGTAAGATTGACAGCTGAGCAAAGAACTGCAGCTCCCGAAATTTATCGGACACTTTTAAAAAGCAAGAAACTATTTCAAAATCAGGACCTTGTATCAATTAAAAATTTTGTTAAAAATGAGTTCATTCAAAACAAAGAATTGGAATTAGAATATTTTGAAATAGCTGATACAGAGGTGCTTATCTCTTCTAATGAAATTAAACCAAACAAAAAATATCAGGCTTTTATTGCGGTTTTTGCTGGGCAGGTAAGATTAATAGATAACATAGCTCTAAATTAATTAACTTTGCACCGTTAAAATTTATAAGCAAATTAATGAATATTGAAGTTGTAAAGTCAAAATTACATCGCGTTAGAATTACGGGATCTGATTTAAACTATATTGGAAGTATCACTATAGATGAAGATCTTATGGATGCTGCTAATATAATTGAAGGAGAAAAGGTTCATATTGTTAATATTAACAATGGAGAAAGATTTATAACATATGCCATAAGAGGGGAAAGAAAAAGTGGTGATATTGTGCTTAATGGCCCTGCTGCCAGAAGAGTAGCTAAAGATGATATTATTATTATCATCGCCTTTGCTTCGATGGATTTTGAAGAAGCCAAGGCATTTAAGCCCGCAATTGTATTCCCAAACGAAAAAGATAATTCATTGACATAGTTTTTGAAAATAAGTTTTAAAAAGATCACTTTTACGATACTCCCTATTGCCTTAGGGGTTTTTCTAATTTGGTTCTCACTTTCTAAATTGAAACCAAATGACATTGAAGCTATTCAAACTTCCTTTAAAACTGCTAATTATTGGTGGGTGGGTTTTTCACTGCTTCTTGGAATCTTGAGTCATTTATCACGTGCCTATCGTTGGCAATTCTTATTAGACCCTTTGGGTTACAAACCAAGATTTGCCAATAATATTATGGCCGTTTTAGTGGCATACCTGGTAAATTTAATTGTGCCAAGAGCCGGTGAATTCGCCAGGGCTACGACTATTTCCAAATATGAGCACGTTCCTTTTGAGAAGGCCTTTGGAACCATTGTTTCAGAACGCGTAGCCGATGTGATCATGCTATTGGGTATTATTGCGCTGGCTTTCTTTTTCCAGACCGAATTGCTCTCCTCCTATTTATTTTCAGATGATTCATCAAATAACAATTACACTATATACATTCTCGTAGGATTAGGAATTCTGGGCCTTGGGTTTTTTATGCTTCTGAAAAAGTCTGAAAACCCATTCGTAAAAAAAATACAGAATTTTCTATACGGACTTTTCCAAGGTGTCCTCAGTATT
>JAUXCI010000097.1 GCA_030618945.1 Flavobacteriaceae bacterium | reverse complement strand
TTAGATAAACATTAGTTCCTTGGTTCAACGAGTCTTTCACTTCTACCATAAAATCCTCCACTACTCTTAAAACATCAGCTTTTTCAATACCAGATTTTTCTGAAATGTTAGCTACGATCTCTGCTTTTGTCATTTTAAAATTTTTATACGTTATTTAATTCCTTATTTGAGGGGGCAAATATAATACATTAAATCAATTTCGGAAAGCTAAATGATTAAAATTTAATTAGATAAAAAAATTGTACTATTGCAAAATGAGGGAAAATCATAAATTTTCTAACACATTAAAAATGTGGTATTTAATGAATAAACGGGATTTGCCTTGGAGAAAATCCAAAGATCCTTATTTTATATGGTTATCCGAAATAATATTACAACAGACGAGAATTGCTCAAGGCACATCATATTATGAAAAATTTACTAATGAATATCACGATATTTTTGCCCTGGCCAAAGCCGATGAAAAGCAGGTTTTAAACCTTTGGCAAGGTCTGGGATATTATTCCAGAGCCAGAAACCTATTGAGTACTGCACAATATATAGCTAATCAATTACAAGGTAAGTTCCCTGACGAATATAAGGAGCTTCTGAAGCTCAAAGGTATAGGAGACTACACAGCATCGGCCATAGCTTCCATTGCTTTTGACAAACCTCATGCTACAGTTGATGGAAACGTGTACAGGGTCCTGTCCAGATATTTCGGGTTATCTACTCCGATTAACGATTCAAAAGGACCCAAAGAGTTTAAAGCCCTGGCCCAGCAATTATTGGACCTTGACGATCCTGGATCCCATAATCAGGCACTTATGGAATTTGGTGCCCTTGTATGTACACCAAAGAATCCAAAGTGTAGGTCCTGTGTTTTCAACCATTCATGTAATGCACTTCAAAACGGAACCGTGGCAGTATTACCCGTAAAGCTTAAAAAAATAAAAATAAAAAATCGGTTTCTCCATTTTTTTGTACTGAATTCAAACGATACTTCCACCATTATTCGTCAGCGAAAAAATCAGGACATTTGGAAACATTTATATGAATTCCCTTTGTATGAAACAGAAAATTTACTGATGGACTACCCCGATGTTGAACCTCTAATAACTAAGGAGTTTGACTTGAAGGATTCCTATACCTTAAAAAGATATAATATCAAACCGATTATACACAAATTAACACATCAAACTCTTTTCGCTTCCTTTTGGATAATTCAAACGAAAGAAATCCTTGAAAACACAATTAACTGGAACGATTTGCATGCATATGCATTACCTGTTCTACTCCAGAATTTTGTTGATAAATATCAAAACTGAAACTAATGCAGGCTATTCAATTTGTACTATCTTTGAATACTAATATACAGTTATGGCGAATTCATTAAATAAGGTAATGCTCATCGGGCATTTAGGAGATGAAGTGAAAATGCACTTCTTTGAAGGTGGAAATTGTTTAGGAAGATTTCCTATTGCGACTAATGAAACTTATACCAATAAGCAAACTGGTGAAAAAGTTACAACCACTGAATGGCATAATGTTGTCGTGAGAAATAAATTGGCCGAAATCTGCGAAAAATACTTAAGCAAAGGAGATCGCGTATTTATTGAAGGTAAACTTAAGACCAGGCAATGGGAACAGGAAGGCGTTAAAAAGTACACTACAGAAATTCACGCACTGGATATGACTTTTCTAACCACCAAGAAGGATCTAAACAAACCTTCTTCAGGTAATACCCCAGAAAAAATTGAAAATAAAACGGTCATTGAAACACCTACGGGAGACCAAACAGACGACCTCCCGTTCTAGTTTTTTTTTGAAATCATAAACTTAAATAGTATTAATTGGATCCCGAACCCGCAAGTATTTTATTAGTTTTTGATATTGGCTGGCCTGCTGCTTCCGGTATATTTTCACTTTTAGTTTTATTGATTTTTTCAGGCCTTATTTCAGGTACTGAAATAGCTTTTTTTTCACTGTCAAAACCTGATCTGGAAAAAGAAAACCATCCCAATGCTAAACTTGTTATGGATTTACTGCAAAATCCTAAAAGGTTATTGGCAACAATTCTTATATCAAATAATTTTGTCAATATTCTGTTTATACTCCTGTTTACTTATGTGGGGGATTATTTTTTTAAAAACCTTGCATCTCCGCTGATTAAATTCTTGATAGAAATCGTAGTGGTCACCTTCCTCATCCTTTTGTTTGGAGAGGTTCTTCCCAAGGTTTATGCCAGTAGGAACTCATATAGATTTGCTTCTTTTATGGCCAAGCCGATGGCCTTTTTAAATACTACCTTGTATTTCTTAAGTAAACCGCTATTAAGTCTCACCGGAATAGTTGAAAGGCAGCTGAGTAAAAAGCAATCGGATTTTTCGGTTGAAGTTTTATCTCAGGCTTTGGAACTGACCTCTAAAGGAGCTACTACAAAAGAAGAAAAGAAAATCTTACAAGGCATTGTTAATTTTGGGAATACAGAAACTTCACAAATCATGTGCCCAAGAATGGATATTTTTGCTCTGGCATCAAATGAAGAATTTAATGTGGTAACAGAAAAAATTATAAAAAATGGCCATTCAAGAATTCCAGTATACGATGAAAACATCGACAATATCATAGGTATTCTTTACACTAAAGATCTTATTCCTCATCTCAACAAAAGTGCTTTTCAATGGAAGAAAATCATCAGAGAAGCTTTTTTTGTGCCGGAAAATAAAAAGCTGGATGATTTACTAAAGGAGTTTCAGGAACTAAAAAACCATTTAGCTATAGTGGTAGATGAATATGGGGGAACATCAGGACTCATTAGCTTAGAAGATATTATTGAAGAGATCGTTGGTGACATTTCAGATGAATTTGATCAATATGACCTGTCTTATTCTAAATTGGATGATCATACTTATATTTTTGAGGGCAAAACGACCTTAAAGGATTTTTATAAAGTCTTGCAAATAAATGAGATTCTCTTTGATGACGATAAATTTGAAGCAGAAACCCTAGCGGGATTGATTCTTGAAATAACGGGCAAGTTTCCTAAAAAGAAGGATTCGATAAACTATAAAGGTTACACTTTTGAAATTGAAGCCATAGACAAGAAAAGAATTAAGCAGGTTAAAGTAAACCTGTCAACTAAGAAAAAATGATGAAATATAAAACCATCTTCCGATTGAATTGGATACTGATATTATTGCTTACAATTGTTTTGTCCTGCAAAGAAGATGTTCTGCCTAAACCAAAGGCACAATTACGCCTTGAATACGCTGATCCCACTTATGATTTGATTAAAACAGATTGCCCGTATACCTTTGAAAAATCGAATATCGCATCTGTCATAGTAAATGAAAAATGCTGGGTAAATATTGATTACGAAGGGTTAAAGGCCTCAGTCAACATGACCTACAGGCCAGTGGAGAATAATTTAAAAGAACTTTTTTTGGAAGCTGAAAAACTTACTTTTAATCATGCCATAAAAGCTGACGGGATCAGCTCGGTACCTTATTCCAACAAAGCAAAAAAAGTGTACGGCTCAATATTTGAAGTTACCGGTAATGCGGCTTCGCCAATTCAGTTTCATGTAACTGATAGTGTCAAACATTTTATTACTGGGGCAGTATATTTTAGTGTTCAACCTAATTACGATTCTATAAAACCCGCCATTAGCTATCTTCAAAATGATGTTATTAGAATGATAGAATCAATGGAATGGAAAAATTAAACCCGTAAAACCGCTTCTGAATTGAAAAAACAATTTTTATATACTAAAACAATTAGGTTCTGGCTGCTCACCGGACTTATTATGCTCATTGGTCAGGTCATATTGGGTGGCATAACCCGTTTGACAGGTTCGGGTTTGTCTATAACCAGTTGGGATATTGTTACTGGAGTAATTCCTCCCATGAACAAACAGCAGTGGCTTGAACTTTTTGAGTTCTACAAGCAAACCCCTCAATTTCATAAGATAAATTCTGACTTCACGCTTAAAGAATTTAAGTTCATTTACTTTTGGGAATACCTCCATCGTTTATGGGTAAGAAGCCTGGGTATTATTTTTCTTATTCCATTTGTAATTTTCGTTATCCGAAAACAGATTGATTTTTTCTTAGAAAAAAGACTTTTTCTTGTGGTCCTATTAACGGCCCTTACGGCCTCTGCAGGCTGGATCATGGTTCAAAGCGGACTTGTTGACCGACCCTGGGTGAATGCCTACAAACTCACCCTTCATTTTATGTTAGCTGTTTTTACAATTACAGCCATGGTCAAGTGTATTGCTGATGTTTACCTGATGCAAAACAAACCCAAAAAAGGACATACGCGATTTGTCCTGATCTTGTTGATTTTTACTTTTATTCAACTGGTCTTTGCAGGGCTTATGGCTGGCATGCGCGCCGGTTTGTATTACGCTACATGGCCTTCTATGAACGGAGCTATCATTCCACAGGTTTTACTAGAAAGCAGTAACTGGACATGGCACAATCTGACCAATTATGATCGTTTTGCTTTTGCACCGGCATTGGTTCAGTTTATTCACAGGATACTTGCTTATATTATATTAGCATTAACATTTTTCTACTACCATAAAAAAAGAAATCATGTGCATACCGGTGCTGTAAAATGGCTTACAGTATCTTATTTACTAATTGTATTTCAATTATTTCTTGGAATTATGACTTTGCTAAAAGTGAAAACCGGGATTCCGTTGTTCTATGGGACCCTACACCAACTAGTGGGCGTATTGTATGTGATGAGTCTTTTATTTTTATATTTCTCTCTAAGGAAGAAGATTAGGATCTGGAGCAAAAAAAAACTACCCATTGGGTAGTTTTTAATTTTTTACGCGCTAATTGTGTTAAGCTTTGCAGCTTCCATCACAAGATTTACCATCTTTAGCACAATTACCTTCGCATTTTTTCATAGTGCTGTCGGCCATCACTTTAGTTGAGTCCAATACTTTTTCAACATCTGAACTAACTGAATCAATAACTTCGGTAGCTTCTTCACCTGCAGTCTCAACTGCATCAGAGCTTGCCTCTACTGCTGTTTCTACTGCATCCGTTGCTGTTACTTTTTTTGCCTGGTCACATGATAATGTTAATACGCTCATTACAGCGATAACCAATAATCCTTTGATCAATTTCATAGTTACTTAGTTTTAAGTTAAATATTTAGAGGTCAAAATAACTAAACAAACTTGAAGAAAATCTGAAGTTGAGAACAACAATAAGATCGAATCAAAAAAAAACCTGAATAAAATCCAGGCTTTTTTTATATATTAAAATTGTTCTATTTTATTGAGTTGCCTCAATACGAAAGTCAACATTGAACTTTAAGCTAACACCTACAGGTTGTCCAGCTTCAGTTGCTGGCACCACTTTAGGTGTACTGTTTACAACCCTTATCATTTCATTTTCTAAGGTTTCATTTGGAGCGGTAACTCTTAAAGAAAAAACTCTCCCTGCCTTATTTACGTGCATTACTACTCCTATTTCGTAATCACCTTTTTTAATCCCAGCATCATTAGCTACATTATCATGTTTGAATTCGCTTTTCACGTAAGCAATAAAACTTTCTTTATTACAAGCTCTAATTTCTTCTGCGGTAGAACCGGTACAACCTGGATAAATAACAGGAGTATCAGCAAGTTCTTCTGCAATGACTCCTTCTGGTACCACAACAGGCTCAAGCTCCTTAGCTTCTCCCTCAACTGCTTCAACAGCTTCCTTATTTCCTTCATCATCAGCTGCAGTTGCAGCTCCAGCAGCAGCAGCAGCGCCTCCAGTGGCAGCAGCTCCAGCGGCAGCATCATCAGATGATCCTTCTTCTGTACTTTCACTTGAAGCAGCATCATCTGCAGCTTCCATACCACTATCAGATCCTTCTTCAGTCATTTCAACTGCATCATCTTGAACTTCTTCCTTTTTTGTTTCTTTACAAGAAACGGCAATCGTACTTACCAAAGCAAATACTAACAATAATTTTACTATTTTCATTTTAAATTGAGATTTGGTTAACTTAATGATAACAAAATAAATACATTATAGCTTAAAAAACTAATAATGTATAAAATAATTTAGTGGTTTTTAAAAAATAAGGAGTTCAATGAGCTCCCTTTTTTTTAATCAATAATTACGACTCTTAATTGATGCCTGGACTATACTTAAAACCTTGACCTCCAACTGAGGCTTCTGCCATCAATCCGCCAATAGTTTTTGTAAAGATTGCAACTCCATCCTGGTAATCTATATCAGCTGATGCTCCATCTTTCAAAGCCACGGCAGATGCCTGCCCCGAAAACTTTACTTTACCCGCAGTAAATCTATCCAATGCTGGTTGATCTTCAAAAAATATCACTTCCATATATGTTTGACCACCAGCTTGAAGCCCAAAAGTACCCTGAGATAATTTAGATTCTCCAATGACGGTTTTATCATCAAACACCAAACCATGACCCCCGGCACCGCCAATTCCAAGGCCTGCCTTTGTGATTTTTGGAATAACAGCAAAGCCATATGCCTTATGAAAATTGGCTTCCATTTCAGGGTTACCATCTACAAAAACCTTCATCGCATCTTTAACTTTATTTTGAAGCTTAGTGTCTTTAGGAAAAACAACGGTAATTTTTTTTGGCTCCTCAGGAGCATCACTATCTTCGCTTTCCATTTCGCCTTCAACCTCAGTAGCGTGTTCGCCTTCAGCCTCAGGAGCATCCGCATCTATAGTTGTTTCAGTTGTTTCTGATGGCATTTCACCAGTTGATTCTGATACCTCTTCCTGAGCTGCTTCATCCGTAACATCGCCTTCTTTTTTCTCTGATTTACAAGAAAAGGCAATCATGCATACAAGCATCAAAGCCAATAAATTTTTCAATAGTTTCATAATAATAAATATTTAGGGTTAAGTATAGTTACAAAGAAAATACATTTTAAACTGATTTACAATTCAATACAATTATATATTATTGTGTTATTCCAGAGTTTTCCACGCTCTTGATCTCTTCAATACCAACAACTGAATAAATGTCTCCTCCTGCCGTTTTCTGAATGATATTTTTGATATCATCTGTAGAGATTCTGTTTTCATCAAAACTTATCACACCTGAACTATCCGCGAAAGAGATTTTTGCAAATGTTATGCCATCAGCCTTATACAATTTGGATTGAATCAGACGCGCACATCCAATCTCGCAAGTCATACCTTTGATGTCAACTTTAATATGGTTCAGGTTCTCTGCTAATTCCTTTTTTTCAACAATAGTACTGTCGGTATTTTTTGATGTTTCATTCTTTTGACAAGAAACTAAAAACAATACAAAAAATAATAGGGTGAAGATTTTATTAATTACTTTCACTTGATCAAATTTAAGATGCGCAGCAAAAATAAGAATAATTTTCCGAAAAAATCAATGGCAAAACCATGAACGAAAATCAAACAAGGTGGCTAATTTTATTGGTCCTTGCCGTAATCTGGGGAAGTTCGTTTATTTTGCTTAAAAAAGCATTGATAAGCTTTAGCCCCATACAGGTAGGTTCGCTTAGGATAATTTTCACAACATTAGCACTGTTTATGGTTGGCCTTAAAAATATCTCAAACATAAATACAAGACAATGGTATTATATTATCATCACCGCTTTTTTGGGTACATTTTTTCCTGCTTTCCTTTTTTCCTATGCCGTTGAAAGTATTGATAGCTCAATAGTTTCTATACTCAATTCTCTAACTCCTTTAAACACCCTGCTTGTTGGAGCCTTGTTCTTCAATTATAGCTTTCTAAGAAAGCAATTCGTCGGTGTGATCATTGGCTTAGTGGGTGCCCTATTACTTATATTTAAAGGGGCAGAACTCAACCCTGATCAAAATTATTTTTACGCCTCCTTTATCGTAGTGGCTTCAGTGGGCTATGCTATTAATGTAAATATCCTAAAAAAGCATCTTTCGGGTCTAAGCGCTCTCACAATTACTACCGGAACCTTTATCATCATTTTTATACCAGCCCTGATCGTATTGTGGATGACAGATTTTTTTCATATCGACTATATCAAACAAGGTGAATCTTCATTGTATTATCTGATCTTACTTTCTGTTTTCGGAACTGCTTTGGCTAAAACATTATTCAATAAGCTGATACAAATTTCCTCGCCTATTTTTTCAAGTTCAGTGACCTATCTTATCCCAATCGTTGCTATCCTATGGGGGCTTCTAGACGGCGAAAGATTATATTTAGGACAAATTTTAGCCGGGAGTTTAATCCTGCTGGGTGTATACCTTACAAACAAAGGAAAAAAATAATTTCTACTGTTTTTTCCGGGTCCTTTTATAAGGTCAATTAAGCCAATAAAATATTTTTCGAATTTAATAAAAAGATGTATATTTGCACCCGCCTAATAGAAAAGGGCAATTTTTTTTAGTTTAAAAAAGTAAAAACATTAATCCATGTATGCAATTGTAGAGATAGCAGGGCAGCAATTTAAAGTTGCTAAAGACCAAAAGGTTTTTGTTCATCGCTTGGAGGAAAAAGAAGGTTCAAAAATTACTTTTGACAAGGTTCTTTTACTCGACGACGGAACGGTAACCATTGGCGCCCCGGTTATAGAAAATGCAGTAGTAACTGCAAAGATCTTAGATCATCTTAAAGGTGATAAGGTAATCGTTTTCAAAAAGAAACGTAGAAAAGGTTATAAAGTTAAAAATGGCCATCGTCAGTATTTAACTCAGATTCAAATTGAGGGTATCTCAATTAAAGCTCCAGCTAAAAAATCTGCGGCAAAAAGCGCAGAAGCTCCAGCGGAGAAAGCAGAAGTGGCTAAGAAAGTAGCGGCTCCTAAAACTGCAGCTAAGAAAGTGGCAGCTCCTAAAGCGGCCCCCAAGAAAGCGGCGGCTCCTAAAGCAGCAGCTAAAAAAGAAGCGACTCCTAAAGCAGCAGTTAAAAAAGCAGCAG
>JAUXCI010000229.1 GCA_030618945.1 Flavobacteriaceae bacterium | reverse complement strand
CATGGACCGGTGCAAGGTTGAAAAAGAAAATAGTTTTACCCTGGCTAATTATGATACCTTCAGGGCAGGAGTTCAAGAAATCCAGCGCTTGGGTGAGAAAAAACTCAAGAATCGAACAAGAGCATAACATGTGCATGCAATTCAACGGAACTAAGCAATACAATGATTTTGGTTCATTTATCAAAGCTCATTTTTCAGAACGGGTTCAAAAAATATCCGTGGATACCGGATTTACCTGCCCAAACCGAGATGGGACAAAAGGCGTAGGAGGATGCACTTATTGCAATAATAACAGTTTTAACCCCAATTATTGTAAACCGGAAAAAAGCATTTCTCAACAACTGGATTTGGGGATTGATCATTTTTCTAAAAAAAACAAAACCCAGAAATTCCTGGCTTATTTTCAGGCGTATACAAATACTTATGCTGACATAGAACTCGTTAAAGAATTATATCTTGAAGCTTTGGATCATGCAGATGTTGTGGGCTTGGTAATTGGTACACGTCCTGATTGCATCAGTGAGACATTATTAAGTTTTCTCGCTGAGCTTGCCAAAACATATTTCGTTTCACTTGAGTTTGGGGTTGAAAGCACGCTCAATAAAACATTGGAAACTGTTAATCGTTGTCATACTTATGAAGAGACGGTTAGGGCCTATGATCTCAGTAAGGACAGAGGTATTTATCTCGGTGCGCATATCATCCTTGGATTACCCGGAGAATCAAGAACCGACATAATAAACCACGCTGCTTCAGTTTCGGAACTTCCGATTCATTCTTTAAAATTACACCATTTGCAAATTATAAAACACACGGTTATGGCGGTAGAATTCAAAAAGGATCCTAGTAAATTTTACTTATATGAACTTGAAGAATACCTTGATTTGGTCACTGATTTTATAAGCAAATTAAGGCCTGATATCATCATCGAACGTTTTGTAAGCGAAGCTCCTGCGCACTTACTCCTTGCTCCAAAATGGGGTGGTTTAAAGAATTTTGAAGTGGTCGCCATGATTGACAAACGACTTTTAGAAAAACAACTTTGGCAGGGCAAGTATTATAATCAATAGTGATAAACCCCCTTTACTAACCAATGTATGGCATTAAAGAAAACAAGATAGGATGAATAAGACGCTACGAAATATTATAGCAATCAGCATTGCAATATTACCAATCAATATTGTAATGATTTGGTATCGATTGACGCAAACTGAAAATTTCTCGACAACTGATATGACGGTTTACCCCTTGGTTTTTGGAGGTGGAATAAGTATTTTGATTTTGGTTCTTAATAAATACTTGATAAAGAGCTCATTTAAAGAAACGTTTAATTCGGGAAAAGGAATTTGGTACTGGGATATTTTAACTGGTTTTGGTTTAACTGTCCTATATTTTGCTATGTTCTTTTTAGAAAGAGCAACACTTTATCAATGGATACCTAATCGTAATCCGCCAAATACTGAATTGATTAATACCATGATGGATTTGGCCAATAGTCCCTTGCTAATGATTATTTGGTTTGGTCCTGTATTATGGATTGGTATTGCACTTTTTGAAGAATTGTCAAGGGTATTTTTGCTAAAATGTTTATGGAATTTAAATAAGGACGTAAACTGGCAAATTGCGGTAATATTTTTAGCTTCTGCGCTAATTGGCTTAGCACATTTATACCAAGGAACTGCCGGGATAATTTCAATTGGGCTTAAAAGTGTTATAATGAGTTTTTACTTTTATAAATATCGCAGATTATTACCATTAATCATTTCTCATGCATTATATGACGGTATACAGTTCGCTTTTTTTGTAGTTCAATTTCAACATTAAAAGGTTAATCATATAAAACACTATTTCAGTTAGTATTATTAATCTGATTCATAGTGAATTGCACCCTATCGCAGTGCTATTTTAAAATTGAAAAAACACCTTATAGTAAATAGAAAAATTTAAAGAGAATAAAAACCAGATTGAGAATAGATTAATTACGGATTTGCCTTCCCTTGCTGTAGAAATTTCATTGAAAGACTAGTTCAAAATTTTAATGACAATGGTTTTGAAGATCTTTCTGATTTCCACGACTAACACAAAAAGATATTTCCAGAAAAGCCAAAAAAATAAATATAAAACTCGAACTTACTGCATATCGATCAAGCTTGATCATAATTATGTGACAGTGAGAATTAAGTCAAATTTACTCGAATTAAAGGATTCAGGGGCGTATCAGGGGCGATCGTTAACATAAAAACTCTTAAGAGTCAATTGTCAAACTGTTAAGTATTTAGCATTGTACCCTCGCTAGGAATCGAACCTAGATCTAAAGTTTAGGAAACTTTTATTCTATCCGTTGAACTACGAGGGCATTGTTTTTAAATAGCATAAATGAATATGTTAAAAAATGATGACAAATATAAGCTTAAAATATAAAAATGAAACAGAAGTTTAAGGGCATTTCGATTTAATTTTCAACCCTATGGTTAGCTTAAAATATATTGAAGTTTACACAGGGTTTCACTCAAATTCCTGTATATTTAATGGTTCCTTCAGACCCTTTTGTTATCAATAATACCGCAGTTAAAGTAGATTCGATCTTATGGCCCCGTTTCTAAAGGAGTATTCATTTTTTGTACGAGAGAAGCAATCATTTTTTTGACCTCTTTATCTATGCGAACATAAAAGTCATGATTATAGGTGTCATATTTTTTGTACTCAGCTTTATAGATTTCTAGTTGGCTTGTTTTGCCTGGATCTTTTACTATAAAATTGGTGAATTCATATTGGTATCTATTATTTTTAGCAGTGACTTTTACATTATACTGAACTTCTTTATATAATTCCGGAAAGTCATTGGGTCCCCACAAAGTTTTAAAGGATATTTTACCTTTGATAATATGATGTTTTTTATCAATTTCCTCCTCGTTTATATGGCTTGCCTTATTTGCTGAAAACCATGCTTTGGCGTTTACAATGAAGATTTCTTTCGGATGACCAACAATTTCATGCACTTGTTTGTAAATTACTTTACCCGAAGATAAAGGCAATACCCCTGATAAGGTATGCTGTGATACAAGCTCACCAGACAAGAGCAGAAAGATTATAAAAAGCCTTTTCATTTGCAATCCAATTGATTATTGAATACCAAATATAATTTATTATTTATAATCTCCTCATCGCTTAAGCGAATAGTAAAAATGATATCTTTGTGTTTTTCATCTTTTAAAGCAGCGAAACTGAAGGCAGTTTACTATAAATATTTACTCAACTTTAAGGTTCCCGGGGGAACCTCCAGGGGTGTATTGCGTCAAAAGGAAACCTATTTTATAAAAATTGAAAAGGCCGATAAACTAGGGGTTGGAGAATGCGCTGTGTTTAGAGGCTTGAGCTATGATGATGTAATCAATTATGAAGATAAATTGCAATGGCTTTGTGATCATATTGGTAAAGAAATGGATTATTTGATGGAAGAATTGATAAAATTTCCTTCTATTCAGTTTGGCCTCGAACAAGCCCAGTTAAGCTTAGCATCTACTGATAGGTTTGATTTGTTCCCATCGAATTTTAGTCGTGGAGACGATCAAATAAACATCAATGGTTTGATATGGATGGGAGAGAAGGACTTTATGATCAAACAGATCCAAGATAAACTCAGCCAAGGCTTTACTACTTTAAAAATGAAGATAGGTGCAATCAATTTTGAAACGGAATTGAAAATATTGGCATATATCAGGGAACGATTTGGACCCGATGAGGTGGAACTAAGAGTAGACGCCAATGGTGCCTTTGGCGCGGATGAAGCCTTGAAAAAATTAGACAAATTATCAGTATATCTGCTTCATTCTATTGAACAGCCCATTAAAGCAGGGCAGTGGGAGGCTATGTCAAAATTGTGCGAGAGAAGTCCTATACCCATCGCTTTGGATGAAGAATTAATTGGTATTACAGAACATTCGCTTAAGAAAGAAATGCTAAATGCCATTAATCCTCAGTATATAATTTTAAAACCAAGCCTGATCGGTGGTTTTAGGGGATCAATGGAATGGATAGAACTTGCGAGAGAACATCAAATGGAGTGGTGGATTACTTCAGCGTTGGAGAGCAATATTGGTTTAAATGCCATCTCACAGTTTACCTATAAGCTGAACAACCCAATGCCTCAAGGTTTAGGCACAGGAGGCTTGTTCACCAATAATATAGATTCTCCTTTAACTGTTAAAAACGGGGCTTTGTTAATGAGTAGGAATCGAAAATGGGGTGATTTGGATCAGTTTCTAAACAATGAATTTTAAAAATTAACATAATTTATTTTAATGGGATATATAGAACAGGCATACAAAGGCAAAAACGAATGGTGGCGATATACCTTGAGCTTAATCAT
>JAUXCI010000116.1 GCA_030618945.1 Flavobacteriaceae bacterium | reverse complement strand
TTTTATTATGCATGCATAGTATTTTTTGCTATATTTGACCATGGATAAAGAAAAATCTATTGATCATATGCTCCGTGCTACCTGGCAAGCAGTCGCTAAAACATACAACGAACAAGCGGCTAAGCACGAAAGCACCATGGCAATGGCAATGGCTCTTCTCTATATTGACACAAAGGATGGTACACCTTCTACAGCCTTAGGACCATCAATGGGTATGGAAGCTACAAGTTTATCGCGAACTTTGAATAGCCTGGAAGAAAGAGGTTTAATTTACCGGGAGAAAAATCCTGAAGATGGCAGAAGTGTTTTAATCAAACTGACTGGCCTGGGCATAGAAAAAAGAGAGATCTCAAAAGCATCAGTATACACATTTAATCAAACAATTAGAGAAAATATTACAAAACAAAAAATTGATCATTTCTTTGAAGTAACAGAATTGATCAATAAACTTATCAATCAAAAATCCATTTTTAAAGATTAGCTTCATACACCTTAAATAGAATTCAAATGAAAAAAAGACACATCCAAAAAGTTGCGGTGATAGGTTCGGGAATCATGGGTTCCGGCATAGCTTGCCATTTTGCTAATATTGGGGTTGAAGTGCTCCTGCTAGATATTGTTCCAAGAGAATTGACATTGAAGGAACAAGCCAATAACTTGACCTTATCTAACAAACAAGTACGAAACAGACTGGTCAATGAAAGTTTGCAAAATGCGCTGAAGTCCAATCCTTCCCCTATTTATAGCAAATCTTTTGCTTCTAGAATAATGATAGGAAACCTGGAAGACGATCTGCATAAGATTAAAGATGCTGATTGGGTTATTGAAGTAGTAATTGAAAGATTAGACATTAAGAAACAAGTATTTGAAAACATAGAAAAATACCGAAAAAAAGGTACTTTGATCACTTCAAATACTTCAGGTATTCCTATAAAATATATGAATGAAGGCAGAAGTGAAGATTTTCAAAAGCATTTCGCCGTAACGCATTTCTTCAACCCTCCGAGGTATTTGAAATTGTTTGAAGTAGTTCCGGGACCTGCCTGTTCTCAGGCAGTAACGGACTTTTTAATGACTTATGGTGAGAAATTTTTAGGGAAAACTGCGGTTCTTGCAAAAGATACCCCTGCATTTATCGGTAACAGGATAGGTATTTTTGGAATAATGAGTCTTTTTCATATTATAAAAGAAATAGGTTTGAGCGTTGAGGAAGTTGATAAACTTACCGGACCGCTTATCGGACGGCCTAAGTCAGCAACCTTTAGAACCATTGATGTGGTTGGCTTAGACACTTTGGTACATACCGCAAATGGAGTGTCTGAAAACGCCCTGGATGATGAAATGCATGATACCTTTAAGATTCCTGATTTCGTCAATAAAATGATGGAAAATAAATGGCTGGGCAGCAAAACAAAACAAGGGTTTTATAAGAAGACAAAAGATAGCAATGGAAAGAGTGAAATTCTAGTTTTGGACTTAGACACGCTTGAATACCGGTCAGCGAACAAAGTAAGTTTCAGTACATTGGGCGCCACTAAATCAGTGGAAAAGGTAATTAACCGATTTAAAATACTAGTCCAAGGCAAAGATAAAGCAGGAGCATTTTATAGAAAAAGCTTATCGGCTATGTTTGCCTATGCTTCCAACAGAATTCCTGAAATTTCGGATGAACTATACCGGATAGACGATGCCATCAAGGCAGGGTATGGCTGGGAACATGGTCCTTTTCAAATCTGGGATGCCATTGGCGTGCAAGAGGGTATTGAGATGATGCAACAAGAAGGTTATAAACCTAGTGCCTGGGTAAACCAAATGATAGAAAAAGGCAATCTTTCTTTTTACACTATTGAAAAAGGCGCAAAGTATTATTTTGATTTAGTGAAAGCGGAACAGCTTAAGATTCCTGGGCAGGATGCCTTTATTATTTTGGATAATATCAGGGACTCAAAAACAATATGGCATAATAACGAAGCTTCAATTCAACATTTAGGTGATGGTGTTTTAAACGTTGAATTTCAGTCAAAAATGAACACCATAGGTAGCGGAGTATTACAGGCTATCAATAAAGGAATTGATTTGGCAGAACAAGAATACGAAGCCGTAATAATTGGAAATCAAGCTGCCAATTTTTCTGTGGGAGCGAATTTAGCAATGGCGTTTATGCTGGCCATAGAGCAAGAATACGAAGAACTGGAAATGGCAACTAGGCTATTTCAAAATACGGTCATGAGATTGCGATACAGCTCAGTTCCAACTTTGATTACCCCACGAGGTATGACTTTTGGGGGTGCTTGTGAAATGGGTCTCCATGCAGATAAAGTGATTGCAGCAGCCGAAACCTACACCGGCCTTGTTGAATTTGGTGTTGGTATAATACCTGCTGGAGCTGGGACCAAGGAAATGACCAAAAGAGTAGCTGATCAATGGATTGCGGATGACGTTAAATTGAATCGCTTAAGAGATGCCTTTATTAATATTGCCATGGCTAAGGTAGCTACTTCGGCCGAAGAAGCCTTTGGTTTGGGCTATTTCCAAAAAGAAAAAGACATTGTTGTGGTTAATGCGGAACGGCAAATCGCAACCGCAAAAAGATATGCAATACAAATGTTGGAAGATGGATATACGCAGCCAAGTCCACAAAAGGTAAAAGTATTAGGACAACAGGCTTTAGGTATGTTTATGGTTGGCACAGATAGCCTTCAAAAAGGTAGATACGCTTCTGAACACGATAAAAAAATTGCGAATAAGCTGGGCTACATTATGGCAGGCGGTGATTTATCAGAACCAACTTATGTGACTGAACAATATCTTTTAGATCTGGAAAGAGAAGCCATTCTTTCCTTGTTGTCAGAGCGAAAAACCTTGGAAAGAATAGAGCACACTTTAAAAACAGGAAAACCATTAAGAAATTAAGAGATGAAAACAGCATATATAGTTAAAGGATACAGAACAGCCGTGGGAAAAGCTCCTAGAGGGACATTCAGGTTTAAAAGACCTGACGAACTCGCAGCTGAAACCATTGAATACTTGCTCAAAAAAGTACCGGAACTTGACGTTCAAAGAATTGACGACGTTATTGTTGGTAATGCCATGCCTGAGGCCGAACAAGGCTTAAATATGGCTAGACTCGTTTCTTTAATGGGAATTAAATCAACCGATGTAGCCGGGGTAACAGTAAACAGATACTGTGCATCCGGTCTGGAAACCATTAGTATTGCTACAGCCAAGATCCAGGCAGGTATGGCAGAATGTATCATTGCCGGTGGTGTGGAAAGTATGAGTTATATCCCAATGGGCGGTTACAGGCCGGTTCCTAATTATAAATCGGCTAAAGAAGGCCATGAAGATTATTACTGGGGCATGGGATTAACTGCGGAAGCTGTGGCTAATCAATACAAAATCAGTCGTGAAGATCAGGATGAATTCTCCTTTTTATCTCACCAAAAATCGCTACACGCCATTGATAACAACATATTTGACGATGACATCGCTCCTATTGTGATAGAACAGGTATATTTAGATAAAAAGGGAAAAAGAGATGTTAGGTCGTATACAGTAGATACAGATGAAGGTCCAAGGCGTGGTACTTCTGTAGAAGCCCTTTCTAAACTGAGACCGGTATTTGCCAACAAAGGGAGTGTGACTGCAGGAAACTCTTCTCAGATGAGCGACGGAGCAGCTTTTGTATTGGTGATGAGTGAGGCTATGGTTAAAGAGCTCAATTTAGAACCTATAGCAAGAATGGTGTCGTACAGCGCTGTTGGAGTCGAGCCAAGAATCATGGGTATTGGTCCGGTAACGGCAGTTCCCAAAGCTTTGAAACAAGCAGGTTTAACTATTAATGATATTGATCTTTTTGAATTGAATGAAGCTTTTGCTTCACAATCTCTTGCGGTAATTCGCGAATTAAATTTGAATAAAGACCTTGTTAATGTTAATGGTGGGGCTATTTCATTAGGTCATCCATTGGGTTGTACCGGTGCAAAATTATCGGTTCAATTGTTTAACGAAATGAGAAGGCGAAAGAATAAATACGGTGTAGTAACAATGTGTGTAGGGACCGGACAAGGTGCGGCAGGAGTTTATGAATTTCTTAAATAAAAAACTCAGAATTAATTTATTAAAAAAAATATCATGAAAGTTATAAAAGGTGGCGAGTTTCTAATTAAACAAGTGCAAAAAGAAGATGTTTTTATCACGGAACAATTTTCAGAAGAGCAGAAAATGATGAAGGATGCCGTGGTTGAATTCATTGATCGTGAAGTTTGGCCCATAAAGGAAAGGTTTGAAGAAAAAGATTATGCACTTACCGAAGAGCTGATGCGTAAGGCTGGTGATATGGGATTTTTAGGAGTTTCAATTCCTGAAAAATATGGTGGTATTGGGATGGGGTTCGTATCAACTATGCTTGTAACCGACTGTATATCTGCTGCTTCCGGGTCGCTTGGAACCGCCTATGGAGCACATACAGGAATTGGTACCATGCCTATCTTTCTTTATGGAACTGAAGAACAAAAACAAAAATATTTGCCCGTCTTAACAGCCGGCGAAAAGTTTGGCGCATATTGCTTAACAGAGCCTGGTGCAGGAAGTGACGCGAATTCTGGAAAAACAACAGCCACTTTATCAGATGATGCAAAGCACTATAAAATTAATGGTCAGAAAATGTGGATCTCCAATGCCGGCTTTGCAGAGATATTCATAGTTTTTGCCAGAATTGAAGACGACAAAAATATCACTTGCTTCTTATTAGATTACGATAAGAATAATCCAAATGGGGTAAGTTTCGGAGAGGAAGAAAGAAAATTAGGAATTACTTCCTCCTCTACGCGGCAGGTGTTTTTTAATGATACTGTTATTCCGGTCGAGAACATGTTATCAGAAAGGGATCAAGGTTTTAAAATTGCTTTGAACTCCTTGAATGTTGGCAGGATCAAGCTTGCAGCAGCTTGTTTAGATGCCAGCAGAAGGGTGCTTACAGAATCTATAAAATATGCAAATCAACGCGTTCAATTTAAATCACCTATCGCTAAGTTTGGTGCCATTCAGGCCAAATTGGCTGAAATGGCAACAAGAACCTTTACCATTGATGCGGGATCATATAGAGCCGCTAAAGACATTCAAAACTATATCGATGACATGCTTGCCAAAGGCAAACCGCATCAAGAAGCCGAACTGCTGGCCTTTAGTGAATATGCGATTGAAGCCGCGATCTTAAAAGTATACGGATCAGAAACTTCTCAATATGTAACGGATGAAGGAATTCAGATCTTCGGTGGAATGGGATTTTCAAAAGACACGCCTATGGAAGCTGCCTGGAGAGACGCCAGAATTACCAGGATCTATGAAGGAACTAACGAGATCAATAGGCTGCTTACTGTAGGTATGCTGCTTAAAAAAGCATTTAAAGGTGATATTGACCTGATAACCCCCGCTACCGAGGTAGGAAAAAGTTTGATGGATATACCCTCCTTTGAGATTCCTGACTATACTGTTCTTTTTTCAGAAGAAAAAGAAATGATCGCAAAGCTAAAAAAGGTATTTCTAATGATCGCCGGTAAGGCCGTACAAACCTTTGGTATGGAATTGGAAGACCACCAGCAATTAATTCTTGCCTCGGCAGAAGTACTCATTGAGATTTATATGGCAGAAAGCGCTCTGTTAAAGGCAGAAAAAGTTGTTGACATGACTTCTGAGAAAGAAGCTGAAGGACAGATAGCAATGGCCAAATTGAATCTTTCAAATGCTGTGAATACAATCAGTGAAAAAGGAAAGGAAGCAATCGTTTATTTTGCTGAGGGTGATGAACAACGCATGATGCTAATGGGCCTTAAACGTTTTACCAAATACACCAATATGCCCAATGCTATAGTTCTAAGAAAAGAAATCGCAGCAATTCTCATTGATCAAAATAAATATTGCTTTTAATATTTTCAATTACTTTTCATCCGGCGGATGTCCTTCTTCGGGTGAAAAGTTTTTTTTAGATTTATAATACCCCTATATTTGATTTGCAAATTAGCTTAATATTTTATCCATGTATATCAAAATAATCCCTTCAATTTTGATGTCCTTGTTTTGTGCCTTATTGATAGGGCAAGAAGCAAGTGATATCTACTTATTTGATCTTGATGAACAAGATTCTTTAATTTCCCTCAGTAATCCTATTAATATTTCGAAAAGTCAGGGATACGACAATCAGCCCAGTTTTACCGAAGACGGAATGGGGGTGCTATTTTCTTCATTTAGGAATGGGCAAGCTGACATTTCAAAATATTTTCTAGACGAAAATTATAGGGTTTGGATTACAAACACTGAAGCCAACGAATTTTCTCCCACATATTATCCGGGTAAAAAGAAACTTTTTACCTGTGTAAGGTTAAATGAAAATGGAACTCAGCTACTGTATAAATATGCTTATAAAAATAAAATGCCTGAAATAATCATTCCTGATATTACTGTTGGCTATTACCTGTGGTTTAATGAAAAAATAATCATCAGTTATGTGATAGGAGAAATTGAATCCTTACAAGTGAGTAATCTTAAATACAAAATTAGATATCCCATCCAAAATAATATAGGCAGGTCAATTCAAAAAATTCCATCAGCTGCTTCTCTTGGTGAAAATCTTGTCAGTTTCATCAGTTTGGAACATGAAGTGCCTGAAATTTACAGTATAAATCCAATGACCAGCGATTCCAAATACATTACTGATGCCTTGGAGGGCTCGCAGGACCTGGCATGGACTAAAAAGGGCAGTATGCTTATGGGGAAAGGAAACAGTATATATAAATTTGATCCCGATAAGGATAAAGATTGGACTCCGGTTAACATTGAATGTGATTTACCCCTTGACGGGATTAGCCGTATTGTGATTAGTCCCAATGGCAAAAAAATTGCTGTAGTTGTTAGTGAATAGCACCTTATTTTTTTTAATTACGGTCGGTTTTCGTATTTTTGACAAAAATAACATACATGTTAAAAGTAGGGGTATTGGGTGCTGGTCATCTTGGAAAAATTCATTTAAAACTTTTACAACAATCTTCAGATTATGATTTGGTCGGTTTTTACGACCCTATTCAACCCGATGCACAAGAAGTGTCAAAAGAATTTGGATATACTTATTTCGATACAATTGAAGCCTTAATTGACTCTGTAGATGTTATTGATATAGTGACCCCAACCCTCAACCATTTTGAATGCGCGAAAATGGCAATTATCAAAGGTAAACACATCTTTATAGAAAAACCCATTACCAAAACCCTGGAAGAGGCTGAGCAATTAAGAGATCTTGTCCAAAAAATGAGTGTTCGTGGCCAGGTTGGGCACGTGGAAAGGTTTAATCCGGCTTTTACAGCAGTAAAAGATATGATTGTAAATCCAATGTTCATTGAAACGCATCGATTGGCCGAATTCAATCCAAGAGGCACTGATGTACCGGTTGTATTGGACTTGATGATTCATGACATTGATATTATTTTGAGCGTAGTTAATTCTGAGGTAAAAGAAATTCACGCAAGTGGGGTTTCTGTAATCAGTGATACTCCTGACATTGCCAACGCAAGAATAGAATTTGAAAACGGATGTGTTGCTAATCTTACGGCAAGTAGAATTTCAATGAAGAATATGAGAAAATCAAGGTTCTTCCAAAAGGATGCGTATATATCAGTTGATTTCCTTGAAAAAAAATGTGAAGTGGTAAAAATGAAAGACGCCCCGGAGCAACCCGATGATTTCGCTATGATTCTTCAAAATGCAGAAGGAAATAAAAAACAGATTTATTTTGAAAACCCTGAAATTGTACAGAATAACGCAATATTAGATGAATTAGAATCCTTTGCTGATGCTATAAATAATAGTAAA
>JAUXCI010000222.1 GCA_030618945.1 Flavobacteriaceae bacterium | reverse complement strand
ATCTTATGGAGTTGCAGGGTGTCAAAGCCAAAATTAAGCACAGCTTGCAGTGCTTCGGTCATAATGCCTTGGTTTTGAAATAAAGGGTTTAAGTCATAGCCAACCTCTGCAGTCTTTCTGTCTAAGGAGTAATTCCACAAGCAAATTGACCCGATCATTTTAGGATCGTCTCTTGTGCAAATGACCCAGCTAATGGTTTCTCTTTTGCTATAACCAAGTTGAATTTTATGGATAAAATCTAATGCGTCCTGAATTTTTGTCGGAATTTGCCTTTTTATAAATTTAGTGACCTCCTTATCGGGCCTCAGAAACAAGACTTGTTCGGCATCTTCAATTTTAAGTTCTCGCAAATATAATCTCGGCGTATCTAAGCTTGGAAATACCTCAAAAGGATGAGTCATAATTAATTTACAGGTTTAATTATTTCTGTCTAAAGTAGACCGTGATGGGAACGCCTTGAAGATTGTATAATTCGCGTAACTTGTTTTCTACATACCTTTTATAAGGCTCCTTGACGTATTGGGGTAAATTGGCGAAAAACACAAATTGGGGTGTAGGAGAGGGCAACTGCATACAGTACTTGATTTTTATGTATTTCCCTTTGATTGCCGGAGGTGGATTGTTTTTGATGATATCTAACATGACCTCATTCAATTTACTCGTAGCTATTTTTTGTTTACGGTTATTAAAAACTTCAACAGCGGTTTCAATGGCTTTAAAGATTCTTTGTTTAGTTAAAGCAGATATAAAGACAATAGGAACGTCGGTAAAGGGAGCGATTTCTCTTCTGATCATCGCTTCAAACTCCTTGGTAGTATGGGTATCTTTTTCCACCAAATCCCATTTATTGACCAAAATAATGATTCCTTTTCTGTTCTTTTCAGCAAGCCAGAAAATGCTTTGATCTTGTCCTTCAAAACCTCTGGTAGCATCAATAATAAGAATACATACGTCACTATACTCAATAGCTCTTACCGAACGCATAACAGAATAAAATTCCAGATCATCTTTTACTTTTGTCTTTCTTCTGATCCCAGCCGTATCTATAAGGTTGAAATCAAAGCCAAAGCGGTTGTATTTCGTGTGAATTGAGTCTCGGGTCGTCCCTGCAATATCAGTTACAATGTATCGGTTTTCACCGATAAGGGCATTGATAAAAGATGATTTCCCAGCATTTGGCCTACCTACCACGGCAAATCTGGGTAGTTCGTCGTCCAGGTTTTCTTCCTTTTCGGGAAGTGCTTTAACGATGGCGTCAAGCAATTCACCAGTTCCACTACCATTGGTGCTGGCAATAGTATAATATTCTCCCAATCCAAGTGCATAAAACTCAACAGCATCCTGGGCTCTTTTTGCATTATCAACTTTATTAACCGCTAAAAATATTGGTTTTTTTACGGGTCTGAGAATTTTGGCCACGTCTTCATCCATACCGGTAACTCCAGTCTCCACATCAACCATAAAAATGATGGCATCAGCCTCGTCAATGGCAAGTTCAACCTGTTTATCGATCTCAGCTTCAAAAATATCGTCGCTACCCACAACATAACCTCCTGTATCTATAACAGAGAACTCCCTTCCGTTCCAGTCGGTTTTACCATAATGCCTATCTCTGGTAACACCGCTAACGGCGTCTACAATAGCCTCTCTTTTTTGTATCAATCGATTGAAAAGTGTTGATTTTCCAACATTTGGCCTTCCTACGATGGCAACAATATTTCCCATGGGTCTTTAAATAAAATCGCTGCAAAGATAGGCTTATAAAGTCGATAATGAAAGCTAGGGGTACTGATTCAAAAAAATGAGTATATTTAAAAACCAAAAATTTAAATTTGGATGATTAATAGACATATTTCCCTGAAAACCGGCTTAATTAAAGTTTAAACCTTAGCATAAAACAATGAACCAACCTATCCATAATGATGAATTAAACAGAGTCTTGCTCAAACCCAGGTTTAAAATGAAATTCAATGAAAGTAAGGAGGAGATTTTGGAACAATTCAGGCTGCATATAGACAAAGATCAAGGCGATTATATCAGTAAAATTATTGATCACCACATTGTTATTGATGTCGCCAAAAAAAAAGAACATTTCTGGTCGCCACAACTACACGTGGAAATAGAAACAGAAGAAGGATTCACCATTGTCAAAGGTATTCTTGGCCCCAAACCTAAAATATGGACTTTTTTTATGTTTCTGCACTTTGCTGTGGCTATAGCGTTTTTTGTCTTTTTCGTGATATTTTACAGCAGATGGAGCCTAAAGCAAGAGTATTTCATTCCCATGATTATGTGTTTCGTTATGCCCGTGGTTTGGGTAATCCTGTATTTTGTGGGCCAACTGGGAAAGAAGTTTGGCTATGATCAAATGGTGGAGCTTCACGCAGTACTTACTAAAGCGCTTAAGAATATTAAGCCTTTAGCTGATTAACTTTTTGCTTTGTCTATAATATCAGCCATTTCCATCCTTAATTCCAACGCTTTTTCTCTGGCTTTACTTGCGAAATCAACTTTGTCAGATGCGTAAATGATCTGTCTTGAAGAATTAATCAGGAGCCCGATTTCATCATTGAGCCCGTATTTACATACGCTGCGAAGGTCTCCCCCCTGAGCCCCAACTCCGGGTACAAGAAGAAAATGGTTTGGAACTATATTTCTAATTTTTTGAAAAAACTCAGGTCGGGTAGCGCCAACAACATACATTAGTTGGTCACTGTTTTGCCATTCCAAGGATTTTTTCAGTACTTTTTCATAAATGGTTGTTCCTTCTTTGTCTTTCAGCACTTGAAAATCAAGACCTCCTTTATTAGAAGTCAAGGCAAGCATGATTGTAAATTTATCTTTAAAGGCAAGAAATGGTTCAACAGAATCACTACCCATGTATGGTGCAACTGTAACCGAGTCAAAGTTCATATCTTCAAAAAATGCCTTAGCATAACGGGTAGAAGTGTTTCCGATGTCGCCTCGTTTGGCGTCTGCAATCGTAAAAATTTCAGGGTGCTTTTTGTTGAGATAGTCAATGGTTTTAGCAAGACTGGTCCAGCCTTTTAAACCGTAAGCTTCATAAAAAGCCGTGTTTGGTTTATAGGCAACAACCAGATCATGAGTTGCATCAATAATGGCCTTGTTGAATTCAAAAATGGGATCGTCGAGTTTGAGTAAGTGAGCGGGTATTTTTTCAAGGTCAACATCCAGTCCGACGCACAAAAAAGATCCTTTGGTTCTGATCTGATCAATTAGCTCTTGTTTATTCATTTTTTTCGAAAATTGATTGCAGCAAAAGTAATCATTTTATCAGTTTAGGTTATCTTTGCGATTCATTTTAATTTCAACCAAAAATTCAATTTAATGAGAACTAAAATTGTAGCAGGAAACTGGAAAATGAACAAGACCTATAAAGAGACAAAGGCCTTGGTCAAAGAATTGAAAAAATCGATCAAAGATGTAGCTTTAGTTAATACCCGTGTGGTGATAGCACCGACTTTTGTCAATTTGCAAAAAGCATCTAAAATGACAAAAAAATCTGTTATTGAGGTAGCGTCTCAAAATATGCATCAGGCAGATAGCGGGGCATTTACAGGCGAAATATCAGCAGAAATGTTAAAGGGTATTTACGTTGATATCGTTATTTTAGGACACTCAGAAAGAAGAGAATATTTTGGGGAAACTGATGAATTGCTTGCATTGAAAGTTGATGCGGCATTAAAGAATAATTTAGAAATAATTTTTTGTTTTGGAGAAGTTCTGGAAGATCGTAAAAGCGGTAACCATTTCAAAGTAGTGGAAAGTCAAATTAAGAATGCATTATTTCACCTTGATTCAGACGCATGGTCGCATATTACATTGGCTTACGAACCCGTTTGGGCAATTGGAACAGGTGAAACAGCGTCTCCTGATCAAGCGCAAGAAATGCATGCCTTTATCAGAGAGTTGGTGGCTGAGAGGTACCTAAGTGATGTGTCGGAAGAAGTTTCTATTCTTTACGGAGGAAGTGTTAAGCCTGGTAATGCAGAAGAAATTTTTTCTAAAGCGGATGTTGACGGTGGATTAATTGGTGGAGCTGCGCTTAGTGTAAAGGACTTTATGGGTATAGTGAAGGCTATCTAAAAAGACCTATGATCCATAAAACTAAGGATCATATTTTAAACATATTGATCTGTGATATCTGCATGAAAATGATTGATGTCACAGATTTTTTAAATTTCAAACAAGATGAATTATATAGCTTGTACTTTTAAAATAATTTCAGGTTCATTGGAGCAACAAACAGCCATTGACATCTTAGTTGCTGAATTAGGCTCAGTAGGGTTTGAGAGTTTTACTGAAAATGAAGACGGGGTCATAGCGTTTATTCAGGAAGCTGATTGGAATGAATCCTTGTTGAATGATATCCAGATTCTGGGATCTGACGAAGTTGGTTTTTCTTATGAAATTGAAGAAATAGAGCAGGTAAACTGGAACGAAGAATGGGAAAAGAATTTCGATCCCATCATAGTAGAAAATGAAGTGAGTATCCGCGCCCCTTTTCACAGTAATCCAAATCTGAAATACGATATTATAATTGAACCAAAAATGAGTTTTGGGACGGGGCATCATGAAACAACCTATTT
>JAUXCI010000250.1 GCA_030618945.1 Flavobacteriaceae bacterium | reverse complement strand
GGCAGCCTTTAATTACCAGGGTACCGGTGCTGTTCAATGGCTTGTTGGGATTCCACTATTACTGCTACCCGTAGGAATTTTCTATTTGCCTTACAAACTGATCAATTTTGAAAGCGGAATTGCATCTCTGATCGGATTAGGTATTCTGGGTTTTCTCTTTCATGAAAAGCTAATGAACCTCATTACCAAAAAATATATCGTCTACAAATATAAAATGATCAATGCTTTTGATCAGGACAATTAAACCATTATGATAAACGCAACAGATCTCAGCAAAAAATACGGAAAGAAAACCGTACTTAATATTCCATCTCTTGATATTCCAAAAGGTCAGTCCTTCGGTTTGGTAGGCAACAACGGAGCGGGGAAAACCACCTATTTTAATTTAGTACTTGATTTGATTCAACCCACAACGGGAAAGATTCTAAACAATGATATTCAAGTTGACCTAAGTGAAGATTGGAAACCATTTACTTCGGCCTTTATAGATGAGAGTTTTTTGATTGGTTATTTAACTCCCGAAGAATATTTTGACTTTATAGCGAAACTCCGTGGGGTGAATCAGGTTGATTTAACCGTCTTTCTCAAACAATTTGAGGAACTCTTTAATGATGAAATCATGGGTCAAAAGAAATACCTGAGAGACCTTTCTAAAGGAAATCAAAAAAAGGCCGGAATTGTAGCTGCTCTAATAGGCCAACCCGAAGTAGTTGTTCTGGACGAACCTTTTGCAAACCTCGATCCCACTACACAGATCCGATTAAAACATACCTTAAAAAAGATCAATGAAGAAACGGCTTCTACCCTTTTGATTTCGAGCCATGATTTAGGACATATAACCGAAGTGTGTGAACGAATTGTTGTGTTGAATAAAGGAGAGATCATTAAGGATCTTAAAACTTCTGATGAAACATTAAAGGAATTGGAACAGTTTTTCTCGATTTAAAATGACTGAAGGTTTCGGGTTTCGGCTCTCGGGTTTAGTTTGTAAATAGATCCATTTTCAATTTAACACATTCAAGCATTTCCAATTGTAGCATAAAAGATACAAGATTTGTGATTAATTTGTACTTTTACCCCATCCTCATCGTTTATCAAATAAAATAACAAGCCAGGTTAATATTTTGAAAAAAGGCATCAAACGCGTCATATACTATATCGGATTCATTGTCCTTATAATTAGTTGCTCAACTAAAAAGGACACTTTTATGAGCCGGACAGGGCATGCCATGTCGACAAAATATAATGTTCTTTTCAATGGTCAGACTGCCTTTGATGAAGCCAAATTAGCTTTGGATAATTCTTACGAGGATAACTTCTGGGAACGCCTTCCTATTGAGCCCTTGGAAATTGAAGAGACGTTTATTCCACTTCCTGGCCAATCAACGGCCCAGTCAACTGACAAACAAGGTTTTGATAAAGCTGAAGAAAAAGCCGTCAAATCCATTCAAAAGCACTCAATGGTTATTGACGGGCTCGAAAAAAACAAACAAATAGACGAGGCTTATCTTTTACTCGGTAAATCTCGTTATTACTTGCAAAGATTTATTCCCGCGCTTGAGGCCTTTACATTTGGGATAGAAAATTATCCGAATGCCAATCTTTATCGCGAGACGAAAATATGGAAAGCCAAAGCGCACGTAAGACTGCAAAATGAAAAATTGGCAATAGAAACGCTTAATACAGTACTGAGAAATTTCGAAATCACCGATGCGGAATATGAAAGTGCACACAGTGCTATGGCGATGGCCTATACACAGATGGACAGTACTCATCTGGTAATAGACCATTTAAAAAAAGCGACATATTATTTTACTGATAAAGAACAAAGTGCGAGAAACCTCTTCATTTTAGGGCAAATCTACAGAGAACAGGAAAAAATTGATTCGTCTAATATGGTTTTCGAATCCCTCACTTATATGAAGGATATTCCCCGAAAATACATAGTTCATGCCGCCACTGAAAGGGCCAAAAATTACAACATTGCCGACAGTACCAGTATGGTTGTTTACACTTTAAAAGATCTTATACAAGACCGGGACAATCGTCCATATCTTGATGAGTTGTATTATATGGCAGGCTTAATTGCCTTAAAAGATGGAAACTTTGATGAAGCAAAAGGCTTATTTGAACTTTCAGTCATCCACAATACAAAAAAACCATATCAAAAGAGTTTATCCTATGAACGAATCGGAGACTTTTATTTTGACAAAACCAGTTTTGAAATAGCCGGGGCTTATTACGATAGCGTACTGCAAATACCCATCGATCAAAATACCAAACGAATAAGAAAAATCATCCGCAAAAGAGAGAGTCTGAACGACGTGATTCTATACGAAAATATAGCGCATCAAACTGATAGTATTTTGACCATCGCCAATATGAATGATGAGGAGCGCGAAGTTTATTTCACAGGTTATATAGAACAGCTTAAAGCCAAAATGTTGGTGGAAAAAATTCAAAATGAGCAGAATAATGCTAATTTGGGAATAGGAGATTTGGCACAGGTATCCAACAACTTTGATGCAGGGGGAAAATTTTACTTTTACAATGCACAGGTGGTTGGACTAGGCAGGCAGCAATTCAAAATTAAATACGGTGATCGGCCTCCTGGCGATTTTTGGCTGATCTCCCAAAGTGGAAGCCTGAGCTCTACCGTTGAGGTCAAAGAAACTGAGGTTCAACTTGACACGAGTCTATTGTTTAATGTGAATTACTATGTTGATCAAATTCCAAAAAGCCCGAGAGTTCTTGACAGCTTATCCTTATTGAGAAATGACGCCTATTACAATTTGGGTCTTATTTATAAAGAACAATTCAAAGAGTATGAAATAGCTGCCGTAAATTTTGAGAATTTTCTCAGCCATGACCCCTCTGAGAATCTTATTGTTCCGGTCAAGTATCATTTGTATAAAACCTATGCTTTTTTTAATACTGAACTGAGCAATAAATACAGTAAAGATATCGTTACTAATTATCCAGACTCGCGTTATGCTGAAATGATCAAAAACCCAAATAGTGTTTTAGACAGTGGCAATGATGATAACAGTCCGGAATACTTGTATAAAATTGCCTTCGTTTGCTATGAAGAAAATGATTTAGATTACTCTTTAAGAACCGTAAATGAAGGTCTCGATCGTTTCAAAGGATTGGAAATTGAGGCGAAATTTGAATTGCTTAAAGCTTATCTCCTTTATAAAACTGAAGGGGAAGAGCCTTTTGTTGAAAAATTAAACTCAATTATTATCGATTATCCAAATACCGAAGAAAGCGATCACGCAGTTGATTTACTCGAAAAAATGAAGGAATTGAATAGTAAATCACAACAAAATTAAAAACTAAAAATTAAAAATATGTTCAACGAAAAAAAAGAAAGTCCGCATCAAGTTGGAGAACGTAATACCATTGCAAAAAACTCATCCTTGGTTGGTGACATAACCTCTGACGGTGATTTTAGGGTTGATGGTAAAATTGAAGGCACCATTAAGACAACCGGGAGAGTTGTTATAGGTAAAGACGGAATTGTTTCCGGAATTGTAGATTGCACAAACGCAGATATCGAAGGAACTTTTTCAGGTAAACTTATAGTAGATCAAATTTTATCTCTTAAAGGCACTGCAGACATTAGCGGCGACGTTATCATGGGTAAATTATCTGTTGAGCCAGGAGCTGTATTCAACGCCACATGTGCCATGAAAGGTTCGGTCAAAGTGATTCAAAATGACGGAGAAAAAACCAAAAAAACAGCTTAATAAATATATTGTACTTACGGGTATAGGGCTACAAATGGGTGTTATAATTTATTTGGCTGCCAATCTTGGAAAATGGCTGGATGCCAAATACACCGAGAAAATTAATGGCGCCGCCGAATTCGCCGAATGTCATCCCAGCTCCGGTGATGCGGACATAACGGCCTTGCT
>JAUXCI010000022.1 GCA_030618945.1 Flavobacteriaceae bacterium | reverse complement strand
GTTAAAGGGCAGGTATCTTGATCGTTGATTTTATTGGCTGTATTGATTAAAATTGAGGATGTAATTGTTTCGGACAGCAGAGTAGATCTTACACTTGTTTTATTAGAATCGAAAACTGGTACTTACGTTTCATTAGCGTCAAAACCTGAGTTCGATTTAAAATTTTGACAAAATTTCTTGAATGTGATGTTTCCTATAAAAGGATACAAAAAAAAGGAATCTATATATAGATTCCTTTTTTTATTAGACAAGCTTTTATTTTAAGAGCCACACATCAAACAGTCATCTGGATCCTCTCTAGATTTAAGGACCATTTCCTTTAGCTCTTCTCCTGTTAATGGTTTTTCTTCAACCGAATCAACTCCAGATGATTCCTCAGTTTTTTTCGAGACAGTAAATTGAATGGCATTTACGGCCGACTTGGTTCTAAGATAATACATTCCTGTTTTCAAACCTGATTTCCAACCATAGAAATGCATGGAGGTAAGTTTAGAATAGTCAGGATCTTTCATAAATAAATTTAAGGATTGAGACTGATCGATAAAATACCCTCTGTGGCGTGCCATATCAATGATGTCTTTCATGCTTAATTCCCAAACTGTTTTATATAATTCCTTTAAATCCTGAGGAATTGATTCAATGTGCTGGATAGAACCACTACCACCCATGGTATCCTCTTTCATATCGTTATTCCAAAGGCCAAGTTCAACAAGGTCTTCTAACAGGTGCTTATTTACTACAATAAACTCTCCTGATAAAACCCTTCTCGTATAAATATTTGAAGTGTAAGGTTCGAAAGCTTCATTATTACCAAGAATCTGAGAAGTTGAAGCCGTTGGCATTGGGGCAACCAATAAGGAGTTTCTAACACCGTGCTCCATAATGCTTTCTCTCAGTTTATTCCATTCCCAATTACCACTCAATTCATCTTCGTGAATATTCCACATGTTGAATTGGAATTCTCCCTGAGAAACAGGAGAACCTTTATAGGATGAATAAGGCCCATTTATTTTTGCCAGTTCCATTGAAGAAGTTAAGGCTGCAAAATAAATGGTTTCAAAAATGTCTTTATTTAATTTTTTTGCTTCTTCACTGGTAAATGGCATTCTTAGTACAATAAATGCATCTGCCAAACCTTGTATTCCAATCCCAACAGGTCTGTGTCTCATATTAGAATTCTCGGCTTCCTGCACTGGATAATAATTTTGATCTATTACGGTATCAAGATTTTTAGTGATCTTTTTAGTGACTTTAAAAAGCTTTTTATGATCAAAGAATTTTTTACCATCAGGAGTTTCTGATATAAACATTGGGAGGGCAATTGAGGCTAAATTACATACTGCCACTTCATCAGGAGCGGTATATTCCATGATTTCGGTACACAAGTTTGAAGAACGAATGGTACCGAGGTTCTTGTGATTGGATTTCCTGTTTACTGCATCCTTATAAAGCATATAAGGATTGCCAGTTTCAATTTGCGATTCAAGAATTTTTTCCCACAGTTCACGAGCCATTATGGTCTTTCTTCCTTTACCTACCTTTTCATATCCAGTATATAATTTTTCAAACTCATCACCATAAGTATCAAAAAGATGTGGACATTCATTTGGACACATTAAAGTCCATTCACCATCCTCTTCTACGCGTTTCATAAATAAATCTGGAATCCACATTGCCAAAAACAAGTCTCGGGCCCTCATTTCTTCTTTTCCGTGATTTTTTTTCAGATCTAAAAATTGAAAAATATCGGCATGCCATGGCTCAAGATACACAGCAAAGGAGCCTTTACGTTTCCCTCCACCCTGATCTACGTACCTGGCCGTATCGTTATAAACTCTCAACATCGGAACAATTCCGTTAGATGTTCCATTAGTACCTCTTATATAAGACCCGGTAGCTCTAACATTGTGAATAGATAAACCTATTCCACCAGCCGATTGCGAAATTTGAGCAGTTTGTTTTAATGTATCGTAGATACCTCCAATACTGTCATCTTGCATTTGCAATAAAAAGCAAGAAGACATCTGTGGTTTTGGTGTACCGGCATTAAAAAGAGTAGGAGTAGCATGGGTAAAAAATCTTTTACTCATCAATTCGTATGTTTCAATAGCGGCATCAATATCTTCTTTGTGAATTCCAATTGAAACCCTCATAAGCATATGCTGAGGTCTTTCTACAATCTGCCCATTAATTTTTAAGAGATATGATCTTTCCAAAGTTTTGAAACCAAAAAAATCATAACCAAAGTCACGGTTATAGATGATGGTAGAATCCAATTTATTGGCATTATCCATAATGATCTTATATACATCTTCAGCGATCATTGACGCCTTTTTACCCGTTCTTGGATTAACATATTCATGAAGGTCCTTTACGGTTTCACTAAACGATTTTTTAGTGTTTTTATGCAAGTTTGAAACCGCAATTCGCGCAGCTACTTTTGCAAAATCAGGATGTGTAGTAGTTAAGGTGGCGGCAATTTCAGCGGCAAGATTATCTAATTCAGAAGTACTAACTCCATCATATATTCCTTCGATCACCCGCATTGAAATCTTAATTGGATCAACTAAATCATTCAATCCATAGCACAATTTTCTAACTCTCGCGGTAATTTTATCAAACATTACCGGCTCTTTTTTACCGTCTCTTTTTACTACATACATTTATTTTACGTTTTTTTTAAGGTTAGTTATCTCATGCCTTAGTCATGAGCCCGTATTAATTTTTAAATTATAATATCTGAATATGATATTATGTTGAATTTGAAAAGACTTTTATCTGTCCTAAAATAGAATAAAACTTCAGTCAAATTATTGATTTTTTAAGATATTGTTAACAAACCGTAGTTAATAATTATGCTTAACTACAGATGAGTGCATTACCCTAAAAAAATTAAAACTCAGCGTCGAACGAGATACTCCCTGTTCCACCTGATTTTACCCCTGCTTTTTGGTATTCTGACACTCTTTTTTCAAAGAAATTGGTTTTCCCTTCCAAGGAGATCATTTCCATAAAGTCAAAAGGGTTTGTAGAATTATACACTTTGTCACATCCGTACTCAACTAATAGCCTGTCGGTGACAAATTCCAGATATTGGGTCATTAAGATGGCATTCATTCCAATCAAACTAACTGGTAAGGATTCAGTGATAAATTCTCTTTCAATTTTTAAGGCATCAACAAGAATTTCCGTAATTCTTTCCTTAGGCACCTTATTTACTATGTGATTTTCGTGAAGGTAAACAGCAAAATCTGAATGAAGACCTTCATCTCTATTGATCAATTCATTGGAAAAGGTTAGGCCAGGTAATAGACCCCTCTTTTTCATCCAGAATATTGAACAAAAGCTTCCTGAAAAGAAAATTCCTTCAACGGCTGAAAAAGCAATCAATCGTTCAGCGAAACTATCGCTTTCTACCCATTTCAAAGCCCAATCCGCCTTCTTTTTAATAGCAGGAAATATGTCAATAGCCCTGAATAAATCATTTTTTTCACTTTCATTCCTGATATAGGTATCAATAAGGAGTGAATAAACTTCAGAATGGATATTCTCCATCATTAATTGAAAACCATAGAAGAATTTTGCTTCGGTATACTGTACTTCACTCACAAAATTTTCAGCAAGATTTTCATTTACAATACCATCAGAAGCCGCGAAAAAAGCTAAAATGTGTTTTATAAAATACTTTTCATCATTATTCAATTTATTATTCCAATCAATTACATCCTGTTCGAGGTCAATTTCTTCGGCCGTCCAAAAAGAAGCTTCCTGTTTTTTATACCAGTCCCAGATATCATTGTGTTGAATGGGAAAAATGACAAATCTGTTTTTATTAGGACTTAAAATGGGCTCAATATTAGACATAATGGGTGTATTGATTTTTGATGATTTAAATAAATATCAGGGGAAAATATGATACAAAGATTCTACATTTTGTTTGAATATAAAATCTTAGTTATTCACATTGATTCAAAAGTTTTTAACAACTAGGTTAGGAAGTTTATTGATAATTATTATTGCGAAAAATCGAAAATCAAAAATGATTTTGTACATCCATATATATCAATGATATAGCAAAATATGAGGACTCGAAATCAATAAGAAATGGATCATTTTGGCATAAACTGACTTAGATTCATATATTGATATTCGCTTGTATTGATGGATTTGGATTGTTTATTAATATCTGTAACAATCATTTTGCCTTTTTCTCCATTTACCAGATTTTCAAAATGCATTTCCATCATAAACCCTTGGGCATCCTTAGGAATATTTGCAAATGTATTCCCGCCAAGCGATTCATTTATGCTGTAAAACATATTTTTTTGAAACAGCTCTAATTCGTCTGTGATCCATATAGAAAACTTATTCTCATCATTAGCAGCCACAAATTCTTCACAAGTATAGCCAAGTATTTTTTTAGTTTTTCCGGTTTTTTTAAGACCTTCGAAGTCGGTATTAATATTTTCCTCTTCGTTTTCTGCCTCAGAAATATTTTTAATTTTCTCCATGGAGAGCACCTGCGCCATTTTTTGATCTTCCATAAATATAATCATGGTCTGGTTCTTTTCATCGATTACGGAAAGCATTGATGTAGGCATGTCCTGTTGGTCCTTTTCTTTAGAATTTATATTTTTGACTTGCGTACCCATGTAATTTTCATTTTCAGAAAACCACATGACATATTCGACAATGGATGAATTGTCTTTTGAGCTGAACTCCATTTGATAGGTCACACGCGTATTAAAATCATAGGAAGCCTCCATTGGTAAGTCCGAACTATCCTGTACCATAAATTGCTGTAGTTGTGCATCACTATAAGGTTGATAGTCAGGATCAATTTGCAATAAACTATCCATAGCTTTACCCGTTTCCTGTGCCGCTTTTTCGGCCGCTTTATCAACGATAACGTCTTCAGTTGCTTCTTGAACTCTTTTTTTAAGTTTTTTTAAGAGTTGGGCTTGAGTACTGTTGAAGGACAGTAGACTAATTAATAAAGTCAGTGTTATTAGGCTAATTGGTTTCATAAATAGTGATTTTGGGGGTTAAAAGCACTTATAAAGTTACGAAAATGCTCCTTTAAAAGGAAAAAGAGTCAAACTAAAATGACTCTTTTTCTTAGTAACCCCTACATGGGGAAACAATACATCCAAAATACTCTTTCTAAATAGTATATTTTACAATAATTATTGTTAAAATACAGTCATTAGTATCTTTAAAATTGCCTAGGTAAACATCTGAATCAATATATTTTTTAATAAATTAGGGAAATGACCTATCAGACATTTTATGCTTTTAAGAATTCAATTGATGTATCAACAGCTAGAGAAAGATGCTTAGGAAGACTGGGCTCTATCCAGGGGTGAGAACTTCCAAATGTATGATTAGCTTCTTCAATGATCTTTAATTGACTGGTAGCGTTCCAGTTTTCTAAAGCTGTTGCTTCTTGAAGGAGCACTGTTTCATCCTTATCCCCATGTACAATCAAATATGGAATATTGAGTTGTTCAACGGCAGTTTTAATGTTCAACTCGGCTTCATTTTCCTTAAAGGAAGTATAAAACTGATAATAGTGAGGCATTTCTTGTTTGGTTCTGGCATTGGTAATATAGGCAACACCATTTTTTTCCCAAAGTTCCAGTATTTCACCGTTCGGAAAAAATCGTGTAAAGTCAGAAACCCCTGCCCATGAAATAACTTTGGAAACCCTTTTATCTTTTGAAGCTTTTAAAACAACAGTTCCTCCTCCACGAGAGTGGCCTATAAGTGAAATGCAATCTTTGTTAATTTCATCTTTGATCATATCATGGGTACGTACCCAATCTAATACCGAATCGAGATCGTCAAGTTCTTTTATGAAATTGTTTTGTCCAAAGGCTTCAAGGTCAGGAAAATCAATGGGTTGTTCTACAGTTCCACCATTATGTGAAAAATTCATTTTAATAAAAAAGAAGTTTTGTTTTGCAAAATGTTCTGCAACAAGATTCCAGGCACCCCAATCTTTGTATCCTTTATAACCGTGACAAAATATTACCACTTCTTTTGGAGAAGCATTTTCCTTGTATATAAGGTCTGTTAAAATCGGTTTATCGTGTTTACCTTTTATTTCAATATTTTTGATAACCTTCATGACAATAGTTTTTTTTATGATTAAAAATTGAACTGGGTTAATTCTTTTTCCTCAAAGGGTATATTTTGGTCAAAAATTTCCAAAAGTAATTGATTCAATTCAGAAAGATAGGCATCAAGAGTTTCTTCCACAATAGTTGACCCATTGAATTTCATAAAACCAGATTTGAGGTTTTTGAAAGAAATTATACCGCTTTCTAATGCCTGCTCTTTTTTAGTTTTCAAATAATTTAATTTATACATATATGCATAAGTCAATATTTGAAAACTTTTTGTGAATTTTTCATCGGTGGTTAACAAAGCCCAGTCTTTTAACTTTAAATGATTTGGATCAACTTTACCCGTTTTATAATCTATAATTCTAATAATTCCATCAAGCTCATCAATTCTGTCTATTTTTCCCTTAATTCTTATGGGGATTAATATTCCCTTGAGCTGAAGGTCAACAGAGATAGCTTCTTCAAGTGCAAGAATTCGAAGCTGTTTCCCCTTTTTTAGTACCGAGAGCTCATAGTTCAAAAAATTTAAAACGAATTGTTTGGCAATTTCAAACGACAAATAGTTTTTACCTGTTTCTATGGATTTTGCCGAATAACTTTTTTCAAACTGTTTTTGGACTTCATCGTCGAGAAGTGCCCTCATTGCAAGTATATTTGCTGGACTAAGGTACTTATCTATATATGGAAGGTAAAGATTTTCCAGGGTATCATGAATAATCGTCCCAAAGGTATTTGCTGCGATTGTTTCTTCAACCTCCTTAAATTCTTTTATTCCTAGAACGCTTCTTTTATAGAAATCCAAGGGGTTTCTTATATAGTTACCAAGAGAACTCGGAGAAAACCCCTTTTGGGCAAGACCTTCGAGCTTCAACATAATGTCATCTGTTTTTTCAATGAGATTCAGACTTAAGGGTAGGGGTTGTAATTTAGGGTTAATAATTTTTTTTATGATTTGTACCTGATCCAATTGACCCAATTCCTTTGCAATTTCCAATTGCTTGATAAACCGGCTTGGTTCACCAGAGCCAAAGTCATCAGTAATGTTGTTATATATGATATAGATGTTCTCTGCGCGGTGTAATAACCTAAAAAAATGATAAGAAAATACAGCGTCTCTTTCAAAAAAAGTGGGGATTTTTTTTTCTAGTTTAATATCTAAAGGAATAAAGGAATTGTGTGACCCGGCGGCAGGTAAAAAGCCTTCGTTAACCGAAGTAATAATAACATTTTTAAAATCGAGAACCCTTGATTCCAAGAGGCCCATAACCTGCAAGCCCTCAAGTGGTTCTCCCTGAAATGACAACTTCTCAGTTTTGAGAATTTGTCGGAAGAATTGATGTAATGTATTAAGATTATCGATAAACCCAAAGTCTCTATTGAGGTTTTCCAATTGGGTAAAAATATTGGAGAATCTAAAAAGAAATTCCTGATAAAGATTGTTGTGATTCTCAGCGGTTTTAAGCAAATCAATTATTTTGACAAACTTGTTAATAATCAAATCTATGGGTTCATGCCAATTGAGAAAAATTAACTTGAATAGGTCAGTGAGCTCTTTAGAATCCGACACCATATCTATAAGTTCCTGTTCCGAAACAAATATTGATTTATCCTTATATAATAGTGTTTTCAGTTTTTGCTCAAAAACATCCTTTGTTATCCAAAAATTTTGAACAAATGGATCGTTGATCACGGCAATCAGATCTTTATAATAGAAAGTATTCTTTTTATTCCATTTTGTCTTGTTTAAATGCAATTTGAAAATGGACTCAAAAAGTTCACTTAAGGTGACGTTTTGAAGCTCATATCCCATTGTGATGTTAGCTTTGGATATGTTTTCTGGCATTGAATTTAATAGGGAAGTCAAAAGTTTTTCATTGCCCAAAATCAATGCGGTATCTTCAATACCATTGTTGTCAGACAGTTCTTTAAGAAGTGCGCCCGCGTGTTTTATTTGGCTAATATTTTTTGGAAGAGCGTTTAAATGAATGATTTTTTTGCAGTTTATATTGGATGCTTTCCATTGAAAATCATTTGTAATATAATAAGGCCATTCTCTTTGATATTTTTTGAAAAACTGCTGAGACTGGTTGTTGGATTTTTCATAGAAATCATCATGATCCCAATATATAGAGGCGATATTACTAAATAAAAGTTCCTGAATGATGCTTTCTTCACATTTATTTAAGGCGTTAAAACCAGCAAACACAAATTTCTCTTTTTTATGCTGCTCGATAAAGGTTTGCATACTTTCAGAGGCGATCCTATATACCAGGCCTTGATAGCCAATTTTTTTAAGGCAAAGGTGTTTCCAAAATTCCTGGTGATAGGTTTTTATTTTTTTGAAAAAAGAAAGATAGTTTCTTATCAAGTCGCTTGGCTGCTCGTTTGTCAGATTCCACTGTTCCAATCTTTTAGAATCATTGAGGTATGTTAGAATGGTGTCAGCGTCAAATAAGTTGCTATCCAAATCATTAAAATCCTGAAGTAAAATAGAAGCCCATTTAGAAAATACTTCAAAGCTATCGGTTTGGTTCTTTTGAGTATTGGCTTGGTACACGCCATAGAACTCGAAAAGAAGGCTTACATTATCCAATAGTTCAAAGCCCGAAATTTCCTTTACAAATTCTTCTATGCTCAGAATTTTAGGCATAAATGTAACCTGATCAAGATGCTGTTTAAGAGCGTTTTTTAAAAAGAGACCGGATCTTTTATTCGGAAGAATTATGGTGATTTGCGACAGTGGGATATCGCACTTTAAGACCTCTGAAATTACTTTTGACAAAAATGATTGCATGGTTCAAATGTAAACATTATTGCATAAAAAAACCATCCGCGATGAACGGATGGTTTTAATTTATTTATAAGGAGAGATTATCTCTCAGCGTCTTCAGAGAAGATTTCAACTCTTCTGTTTTGCTGTCTTCCTTTACTTGTTTTATTATCTCCAATTGGTTTGGCCGATCCGTAACCTTTGGCTACCATCATGTCAGCTGGGAATCCTTTTTCAACTAGATAATCCCTAACTGCATCAGCTCTTTTTTGAGACAATTTGCTATTGATTTTGTCATTACCAGTACTGTCTGTATGACCTTCAACATCGAATTTCATAGTGTTGTATTGGTTTACAATTGCACTAATCTGATCCATTCTGATTGAAGTTTCATTAGTGAAATTAGCACTTCCAGTTACGAAATAAATTGCTCTGGCTAAATCTGTAATTTCTTTTTGAACTTCTTTAGAAACTACTGGACAGCCATTGTTTGAGGCAGGACCAGCAATATTTGGACATTCGTCGTCTTTATCAAATACACCGTCACCATCAGCATCAGGCCAAGGACAACCATTGTTTTCTACAGGACCAGCAACATCTGGACAAGCATCATCTTTATCTGCAACACCGTCACCGTCACTATCAGGGCAACCATTCAACTCAACAGGACCAGCTTCAGTTGGACAAGCATCATCTTTGTCTGGGACACCGTCACCATCAGAATCAGGACAACCGTTAAATTCAGGTAAACCTGCTTCAGTTGGACAAGCATCTTCAGAATCCTGGATACCATCACCATCCGTGTCAGGACAACCATTGAATTGTTCAAGACCAGCTACTTCTGGGCAAGCATCATTTTTGTCATATATACCATCTCCGTCAGTATCAATTCCACCAAATTTAAATACTACACCAACATTATGTTGAAAGTAAGGTAATAATTGGTCCTCATCAAATGAGTGCTTGTACTTAGTTGCAATATTGGCACCTAACCAATCGTTAAACCAAAAGTTGATACCAAGACCAACATTTGCAGTTCCTCCTCCGTCATGATTATCAATCCAAGTGTAACCACCACCCGCTAAAAGGTAGGGATCAAACCATCCATCTTTTAAAAAATTCCATCTAAGGTCAAGATCTGCATCATATAAAAGAGTTTCAGTTATTCTTACATCTCCAACCTTGCTAATTTTATTAAAGGCTCCTGTTAATCCCACTGAGAACCCACTACCTACGTAGTAACCTACACGTAAACTAGAAACAGCACCACCTGTATTCCAGTGATCTGTATTGAAATAATCTGCAAACATGTCACCTGTCATTTCTTCATCAGCATAAGGCACTGCAATTGGGTTGTCATCAACATCAGCTCCGGTAGGATAGAAGTCAATGATGTTGGTCCCCACGTCAATGAGCCAACGATTATTTTCATCCTGTGCATAAATGTTGTTGACAAAAACAACAGCTAATACAATTAATAATACTTTCTTTAAATGTTTCATTGTAATCAATTTTAAATTATAATCTTTTTTTGTTAAGTAAGCTTAAGTTTTTAAGTAATATTTAACAAATATATAAAATCTTGTCAAATAACGCACTTTAAGTATTTTTTTTTTATGTGGTCATAATCAGGAATCTATGCAAATTGAAATTTACTTATATTTTTCCCCTAATAAAAAACAGCTCTATTATCTTCAATATCAGAATTTTCTTTTAAGGCTTCAAAAATTTCTAAGCTTCTAGTATTTAAAAAACGTTCCAAACTCTTTCTGTTTCCATTATAGTTTTGCAATTCAGTTGGTAATGTTTTTTTGCTTACTAAAGCAAAGGCAACACCGTTATTTCCAATGATATTTTTTGTAAGGACATTTTCGTCTAATGCCGTAACCACTCCTGCGATAACTGTAAATCTACCGGCACCTGCAAATACAGGACTTGCATTTGATACGGCCAAAGAATTTCGTTTGATAACATTGTTTTGCTCAGCTAATTCATCAAGTGTAGTTCCAGTAGATCTTTCACTGATCAATGCTGCTTTTTTCTGATTCACTAAAATATTTCGGACATTTTGCCCTTTGCTTGAAAGACCGGCTTTGTTCTTTGAGCTTAACATCACAACGGCATAACCGTTATCAATATCAAACCGCTTGATGCTACCAACTTCAGAAGTTGATTCAAAAGACCATCTAACAATTTGTCTTTGAGATCCAAGATTAGAAATATTGTCATCAAATACGTTTAAGCCTAGAACAGTTCCTATCTTTAAGTTCTGATCCTTGGCATGCTCCGCTATATCTTTACCGGAAGTTATATCAGACGCAAAGGTTTCTGCTTTTTCAAAAATATCATTTTCTGTTTTCTCTGAAGCTTCAATTTTTCGTGAAAAAGTAGCGACTTGAATATTTTTTTGAATATTTTTTTGATCATCAATTCTAATAATATGAAAACCAAACTGTGATTTTACGACACCAATATCTCCAATTTTATTTTCAAAAGAATAGTCTCTGAATTCGGGGATCATAGTTTTATAAACAAACCATCCTAAATCACCTCCCTTGGCACCAGAAACCTTATCCACTGATAAGTCCTTTGCTAATTCCTCAAATTTACCAGCACTAGCTTTAACAACGGTTAAAATGCTATCAGCTACTTTTTCAGCTTGTTCTTCATTTTGGGTTACGGTTTGATCAGCTGTGGCACTGCCAACAAAAGGAATCAATATGTGACTTGCCTTAACAGAATCTGGCAGTTGTTTAAAATCGTTAATTTTTGTTAGTTTATAGAATCCATTCTCTATATAAGGTCCGTAAATATCTCCTTTGTTCAGACTAAAAAGGGAATCTACTATAATAGTAGGTGTAGCACCTTTATTGTAATAAGCGGGATCATATGGAATGTCAGACTCGTTTTCTCCGTTGAAATCGTCCATGTCAGTTGCATTTCTGAAACCTTTGATCGTAACATTAGTTTTAGCCGCAGCACTGTATTCTTCACGGTCGTCGATCATTTCGAGCAACTCAGCTTTTATGGCGTTTTCATCCTCCTCGGTGGCTTCAATTTTGAATTGAACAAATTGAAGATCTCTTGATTCTTTAACGGTATATTCATTAGCATGTGCTTTTACATATTGTTTGACCTCATCTGATGAAACTGTAATAAGACTATCTGCTATACTTGTAAATGGCACATAAACATAGTCTAGATCTACATTGACGTTCTGGAAAAAGTAATCTTCTTCACCAGCGAGTAAAGTACTTCCCAATCCTGCTCTAATTAAAGCGTTATATGTATTTTGTTGAAGATTTTTTTTAACTCCTTTTTCGTAATTGATCCAGCTCAACCAAGCAGTTGACCCTGCTTCATCCTCTTCAGAGTTATCTTTTAGTGTAGAAATATATTCCTTTAATTTTTCCGGATCAAAAAGTCCGGCTTCGTTGGCAAATTGAGCACCATTCTGTGAAGAGATCTGAGTAACAATTGCGTCCCATACATCCTTTTCACCAACAACAACCCCTGATTTTTCAAGTTGGGTTGCATAAATTTTCTCCCTTACTAATGAATTCCAGGCGTTTCGGATATTTAGAGAATTCGATGCAGTACTATTTGATCTCATTCTATAAAACTCTACTTGTTGAGCAAATTCTTCTCTTGAAATAGATTCGCCGTTGACTTCACCAATATTAGAAGCTGTTTTGTTGAACATGTTTCCGTCAAACAAACCACTCAATACAAATGAAAATAAAGCTAAAGCAATTATAATAATTAAAAACAAAGATCTTTCCCTAATTTTCGATAATACAGCCATTTTCTTTTCTATTAAAAATTTTAGGTTGCGAAAGTACAATTTACCTTTTAATAATGAAAGGAGTTTAATACTAATTTTTTAGTGTAAAAAAGCAGCTATATATCTTTAAATAAAACTTTTAAATATATTTCTTCTATTTTGGAAGCAGAGGTCTTTAAAATGGTAAATTGATAATTGGAAATTTTGATAATTTCACCTTCTGATGGTATGTTTTCAGTATGATCAACAATCAAACCTCCTAAGGTTTCATAGTAGCTGTCTTCGGTAAGTTTAAGGTCATAAGTTTCATTGATATAATCTACTTCTAACCTTGCAGAAAATTTATACTCACTGTCGTTAATCTTTTCTTCCAAAAGGTGTACAGAGTCATGTTCATCTTCTATTTCACCAAATAACTCCTCAATAATATCTTCAACTGTGATCAAACCAGAGGTTCCTCCGTATTCATCGAGGACAATAGCCACACTTTTACGTTTTAGAATCAGGTCATTTAAAATGTCATGAATCATCATCGTTTCAGGAACAATCTCAATGGGAAGTATAATAGATCTGATATTTTTTGGTTTGGTAAACAGATCAAAAAAATGAGCATAACCAATAATGTCATCAAGAGAATTGTTATAGACCATTATTTTTGACAATCCCGTTTCAGTAAATAAATTTTTTAGATTCTTGAGAGAATCATGAACTTCTACAGCAATAATTTCGGTCCTTGGAATCATGGCCTCCCTAGCTTTGACATTGTGAAAGTCAAGCGCATTTTGAAAAATATGTATTTCTGAATCCACATCGTCCTCGGCTGTTTCCAGTTGTTCATCTATATAATGGCCAAGTTCTGCCTTAGAAAATGCGAGTTGCACCTGGTCTTTCTGCGCATTAAAAAAAACTCTCAGAAAAAAGTCTGATATAAAAGTGATGAACTGGGAGACGATGTAAAAGAGCAAGTAAAAAAAATAGGCTGGAATAGCAAATAATTTAAGCGTCTCATTGGCATAAACCCTAAAAACAGCCTTAGGTAAAAACTCAGCGGTAACCAATATGATAATAGTAGATAAAAAAGTCTGAGTCAATAAAAGCAGGAACTCATTTTGAATGTTATGTTCAAATAAGCGCATGAGAACATCTCCCATAAAATAGCCATAAAATACTAAGGCAATATTATTGCCAACAAGCATGGTGGTTATAAATTTGGAAGGTTTTTGCGTAAGCCGTGCGAGAATATTGGCCAACACTGTATCCTTTTTCTTTTCCAGTTCAATGTGCATCTTATTGGCCGACACAAAAGCGATTTCCATACCTGAAAAAAAGGCGGAAAGTAAAATAGAAATTAATATGACTATAAATTCAAGGATCATTTTTTTCTTTCCTGATTTTCGAATTTCTTTCTGTATTTTTTTCTGAAGAAATACATAAAGATAGCCATAACAGCAAATGCAAGAAAAATATAAGCTTTGTTAGGATCTGAATTCCATGTCAAAAAGGTTTCTACAATAAATATGATTGCTATAACCAAATAGGCGAATTCAAAGAATTTAAAATATTTTGCCATGACTATTAATTTTCATCTACATAGATACTTCCTTTGATGGATTTCATAATTACCTTGCTTAGGTCTTCATTAGATTCGAAACCCTTTCCATTGATAGTATCAAGTTTTGTAATAAGTGTAAACTGTTTTTCAGTATAAATATAGTGTTCATTTGAATCCCAAAAAAGTTGACTTGTCAATAATTTTGTTTGGGCAGCTGGATTAACTACTGAAACACTGTCTTTCACTTCTGAAATATTTGTTTTGCTAAAAGTTATTGAATAACCCGCCGTAAGGATTACCGAATCCCCTTTATCATCAAAACTGACGAGCCTTATTCCTTCTGGGAAAAGGGTATATGGGTGATCATCCCTATTAGAAAAATCATGCATGACCGGAGCCGTTAAAATTGTTTTTACCCTGCCTGAATCAGTATGTATGAGGTGGACATTTTTCGCGGCTCCAATAGGAAGATTCTTTTCGGCTAGAAAATCCTGAACCTCCTTAATGTCATTGCCACATGAAAAAAACATTGCCACTATAAATATAGTAGCAATGTTCATTATTTGATATATTTTTATTTTAGCCACTAGCTAAAATTAAGGAATTTTTGCTGTTTCGTTAATCCAGCATCCAATTTTATGAGAGCTGCCAGATGTAAGACCTTCGGTAAACACTAATTTTTTTGATGGAGCACTTGCCATATAACTTGAAATATATTTGTTTGCCGTAGAAGTAATTCCTGGGTCAACTCTTTTGGCTTGTCTTGCTTTGTCAGCTGCAGCAACATAAACCATTCTTTTAGAGATCTCATCGGTACCGCAGGTATTCGCACTCGCAGCGTATAAATTGGATATCAACAAGTACGCACTACCCATACTAGGTCTTTGTTTTAAAGCCAGTCTAGCATACTTTCTTGATTCCCCTCTTGATCCTCTTTTTTTCATAATCAAAGCTACTCTATAATAATATTTGGCTTTTTTATAATTATCCGATTCAAGTTCAATAGCTTTATTAAAATACTCAATCGCCTTGGTGGATTCCCCTTTGTCCATTAATATTCCAGCATAGAATACAAAGGCGTCTGAGGAAGGAGCTGCATTTACATAAGCCTCAACCATCGTGGCATAAATAGGATTATCAGTACAATCTTTTTGATTCAATCTTGAAACTGCCCTTTTTAACCAGGTTACATTAGATTTGTTCTTTTCATAACTGTCTTTGTACAGCGGTATCAATCTTTCACAAGTGGCCACTTCTGTAAGCGTATTATCCAGATATCCTTCAACTTGACCCAATGCTCTCAAGTTAACTTCTCTCGCCCTTTTTTTCTTTTTTTCTTTAGCAGAAAGCTCAGTGCCCTTTTCTACTTTTAGGTTTAAGGCATCCAGTTCTTTAGAATATTTATCCATTTTCAAACCAACAGCTTCTGTAATGTCATCATAAAGATCAAAAACCATTTGTGGGTTGATATCCTTCTCTATATCAGTAAATGTTTGAAAATATTTAGCCAAATTTTTCACACTCATCCCTGAAGGATCTGCACTAAACGACTGGCCTAATTTATCAAAAATCTCATCCCTTAATTGAATGTTTTCCAAAATAGCTCTTTTGAACAAAAAGTTTGCCCAATCGCTATAAACTTTTCCCAAGTTGTCAGGGAAATATTTTACCCTCATATTATAAACTAGAATCACCTCCAAGGCATATTTATTCATACCATCTTTATCCGATTTACTAGTGTCAAAATATTTGTTTTCAACGTTAAAAATATAATCGTTGGTTTCGACTTTCTCTCCTTTTTTTACATCCATAACACCTGCAGCCTGGTTGTATTGAGCTTTTGCCATTTTCAAACCATCACTATAAATGACTTTAGATGCTTGCGGACAATTGTCCAGACACCATTTCCATGGCTCTAAAGCCGCTTCGTAATTTTTCATTTTTATCGCTTCATGGAAAAGAGATAAATTTGTCTTACACTTGTCAGGTTCACTGCCGTATTTGTCTTGTGCGT
>JAUXCI010000173.1 GCA_030618945.1 Flavobacteriaceae bacterium | reverse complement strand
TTCTGATCGCAATAACCCTTTTATTGGACAGTAATATACAATGATAAATACCCTGAGGCAAACTTTTTGCATCCCAACTTACTTTTGATTGCTCCTCAGAAATAAAACTAGAATATACTTTTTGACCTCTCATATTGTAGATTTCTAGTTCCGTAATCTCTTGTGCAGCGCTAAAAATTATAATTGTTTCATTCTTAAATGGATTTGGATAGTTTGATAAAATCGCACGTGGTGAAGTGAATTCATTACCTCCAAGTGATTGGTCTGGTGCAGTTTTAATAGCAACTGGTCGATGATCTGAAACATGGTTGTCGTATTCCCACCAACCACCAGCCAAGTATTCATCAATTTTAATTGTAGCAATAATTGAACTATCATGTGCAAAATCATCAAATAATTCGTTAGTAATAAGTATATGATCTATATGCGAAGGCCAAGTGGGATAGGACCAACCTAAATTGCTATTCATGGCAATATCCATGTCCGCAAACACATAATTCAAAGTATCATCTATAAATGACTGAAAAACATTGTTAGCCTGGTCGTCAGTTAAAATATCATTGAGGTCACCTAAAACAATCACTCTTTTGTTGGAAAAATTATTGTCAATATACTCCTTTATTAAATTGCTAGCAATATATCGCCTTGTCTCTTCGTCACCAGGGTCGCTTAGATCAAGGACTTCATCACCACAGCATTTAAAATGATTGTTAATAATAATATAGTTCTCTCCCATAAATGTCAAATCCATCACCATTGGAGACCTTGGGAAGGGACTCCAATATGGGGAGGTAGTATAAATTTCATAAATATCATTGATTTCTACTGTGTTTGTTTTATAAATATATGCAAGCCCAGCGAACCAGCCAGATTGAAAATATCCTGTATAATTGTCCAGGCTATCCAGCATCTGCTTAAATAAAATCGTATCGCTTATTTCCTGTAAAGCAAAAACGTCTGCATCGATTGATTCAATAATTTGAATTACATAATCAACCGTTGTTTGACCATCTTTTGGAAACCATTCGATATTCCATGTTATTGCTTCAAATGTTGAATCAGAACCAAATTGCAAGTCGTCAAGATTTTGAGCTATTAAATTAAAGCTTGCGCTGATGAATATTATAAGTGCTAAAAGTCGCTTTTTCTTCATTGATATATTTAAGTCGTCAAACTAATGCAAACTAATTTTGGATAAAGTTAAATTATATTTCTGATTTAATACAAACGCTTACGAGGGGTTAAATTTTTCTGGTTGACGGCTCAGTTGACGGATTTGATAAAGATTCTGTCTTAAGGTTAATCTAATGTTGAATTTTTGGGTTTAGAATATCTCCAACCCATTTTAAGTTGTCGAGAAATTATTTCAATAGTCTTTTTGTATTCAGGTTCGTTTGCTATGTTTAAATTTTCTTGTGGATCAGTCTTATGATCGAACAATTCGTTACTTAAAAATTCACCCTTTTTTTTCTCTTCTTTATTCCACTTATACCATTCAACATAACGGTAGCGGTCTGTTCGAATGGCATAACCCATTCGTTCACCATCAATTGTTTTTGTACGACCATAACGCCCTAAAAGGAATTGGCTAAATGCAGCAGTTTTCCACTCTGTATCAGGGTTTTCTATTAAGGGGACTAAACTTGTTCCTTGTAAATAATCAGGAACAGGGAAATCTGCCATTTCGCATAAGGTAGGATAAATATCAACAAATTCAGTTAATGCATTGCTTTGTTTCCCCTTGGCTAATACTCCATTTCCACTTATAATTAAAGGAACCCGTGTGTCAATTTCATAATTTGTCTGTTTGCACCATCCGTTATGCTCTCCCAGTTTCCAGCCATGATCACCCCACAGCACAATAATGGTGTTTTCTGCCAATCCAAGCCGTTCCAACTCTTTAATGAGTCTGCCTATTTGTGTATCAATGTACGAAACACTGGCATAATAACCATGCTTTATTTCTCTTTGCCGGTTTTTATCCCAGGGTTTATCGTTAGGCAGAGGTAGGTCATGGCAATCAGAATATCCCCTTAATTCCGCTTCTCCATGAACGAGATAAGCAGGGCTTCCTTCAGGTATGAATTGATTTTCTGCTAAAGGAATTTCACTCCTATCATACAGATCCCAATATTTTTCAGGAGCATTGAAGGGGAGGTGTGGCCTGTAGTAACCCACTGAAAGAAAGAAAGGTTTTTTATCAGATTTTAATTTTTGTAGAATTTCTATTGCTAAAGTAGTTTGGGCTCCATCATAATATACATCATCAGCCACATCTGCATTTTCAGTGGCATTTGCTTTAACATACCAATGTCCCAACTGATCAATCCTGGATCTCCCAGCAGCCTTCATTTTTTGGATTTTCATTTTTTGGATTTCCAGGTTTACTTCATTAGCATATACCGCGTCAGGATCAAATGGAAAACCATCAATATTCTGTGGTATAACAGTCCACGATATAGTATCTGGGTCATTATTGTGAAAAGTTTTACCAAGACCGATCGTTGTATATCCATTTTGTTTAAAAAACTGAGGCAATGTAACTACGTTGGGTAAATTTTTTCTAAAGCTTGTACGCAAGTCCCAAACTTGTATTGAGTCAGGACGGAGACCGGTAAGCAAACTAGCCCTTGAAGGGTTACAAACAGCCTGTTGGCAATAAGTTCGGGTAAAAGTAACTCCTTGCTCAGCCAGTCGATCTATGTTAGGTGTTTTAATAAATTCATTTCCGTAAGCACCTAGCTCAGGACGAAGATCATCAACTGGAATGAATAAGATGTTTGGTAAAATATTTTCTTTTTCGGATTTCTTATCTTCTGTAGAACAAGAAAAAAAAATGATCATAAAAGATAAAATCGGAAGTGACAAAAAATTTCTATAGCGTCTCATACCACAAATATTTAGTTTATAATTATTCATTTTTCAATAACCGCTTACGGTTTTAATGAACGCCTATTTTAATTGCGTTTATTTCTTTTAGTGGTTGGCTTCCTTCTTTTGTCAGTCTTATTTTTTTCAGATTAAACTTAATCTGATACCAGAAATTTTGGGCTTTTGCGATGTTTAGTACCTTTCTCATACGCATAAGCTATTTCAAGTAAAAGAGGCTCACTCCAGGCCCTTCCAAAAAATGAAATTCCAACAGGTAACTCATCAACATAGCCCATAGGAACAGTTATATTAGGATATCCGGCTCTAGCTGCAGGAGAAGAACTTCCCAAATGAAAACTATCTCCATTTATCAAATCTGTTTTCCATGCTGGTCCCCCAGTTGGAGCTATTATTGCATCTAGATTATGTAAATTCATTACCCGGTCTATCCCTTCTTCCCTGCTACCTTTTATCATTTTAGCCAATGCTTCCACATATTCCTCAGAAGTCAGGTCTCCCTTTTCCTGAGCCATCTCTAAGTATTTCTGGTTAAAATATTTCAATTCTATTGAATCCGATTGATTAAAGGTAATAAGCTCTTCAATACTTTTAACTGGTGCATCACTTCCTAAGGATTTAAAATACTTATTCAATCCGTCTTTGTATTCATATAGCATTATTTCGAACGAATAATCGCCCACTTTGCTGCTTGATATTTTATCTATCTCAACAATTTCTACTCCTTGGCTTTTCAGAAAATCTAGCGCTTGATACATCAGTGCATCCACCTTGTAATTTTTTCCTAAAGGACTTTTGTATAAACCTATTCTCTTACCTTTTAACCCATCTTCCTTAAGGAATTGAGTATAATCACGGTAAAATTTTCCGCTACTTTCCAATGTTTTTTCATCAGTTGAATCTACGCCAACTAATATACCCAGGAAAATAGCAGCATCTCTCACGGTGCGTGCCATAGGACCAGGAGTATCTTGAGTAAATGATATGGGAATAATTCCTGACCGACTTATAAGCCCCACTGTTGGTTTTATTCCTACAATACCATTGCTATGTGAAGGACAAACAATAGAACCATTGGTTTCAGTACCTATTGCAAGCATGGTAAGATTAGCTGATACAGCTACAGCTGAACCCGAACTTGACCCACAAGGATTACGACTCAAAACGTATGGATTTTTTGTTTGTCCACCAACACCGCTCCAGCCACTTGTTGATAATTCACCTCTAAAATTCGCCCACTCACTTAAATTGGTTTTTCCAATGATAATCGCTCCGGCTTCTCTTAGCTGCTTAGCAATATAGCTATCCTTCAAGGGGAAAGAATTCATCAGAGCTCTAGATCCGCCAGTGGTTGCCATTTTATCGTAAGTATCAATATTATCTTTTAAAACAACCGGAATACCATGGAGAGGTCCTCTTATTTTCCCTTCGCTCATTTCTATATCCAATTCCTCTGCAATTTTAATGATATCAGGATTTACTTGAATAATAGAGTTAATCATGGGTCCATTTTTATCTATCTCTTCAATTCTGTCCAAATAAGCTTGAACTACCTCTTTGATAGTATAGGTACCATCTTTATATCCCTGTTGAACTTGAGTAATGTCTTGTTCCAGAAATTTGAAACTGCCAGATTCTATAATTTTAGATTCCTCTGACGGAGTTTGACAAGAAATTTGTAATACTAAGTAAATTATAAAGATAATTTTAGTCTTACTCAATAATTGTTTAGTGTTTATTTTTAATTGTTTGTCCATGTCTGATTTATTAATAGTTTGCCAGTGTTTTGGGTCAGTTAAATTGAAAGTAAATATGGTATAAAGTTAAGTCATATTTCTTACTTACTCAAAAAGCGTATTTTTCGTCTTTACGCGTTATTTTTTGTTTCTACTTACTTAAGATTTGTCTTGGTGTATTAATTTGAAGAAAGGAAAAAAGGCATATAATTCAACCCTTTTTTATTCCCTTTTTATGCAGAGTGCTATTATTCAGATTTTAAACTTTGTAAAAGTGGACCCGAAGAGTTAAAATTTATTTGTTGCTTACTTCTTGAAAATAATTTTCTTGTAATTGGTATTATTCCAAGCATCCATGATGTCTTTAAAGTCATTATACATATTAATTTCGATTGTCTTTTTGTCAAATTTAATTTCTCTGGTGATTATCAGCTTATCTTCAGACTTCTCAAACTTAATCAATAAATAGCCAGCATCGTTTTTAATTTCAATATTTATGGGTTCCGTAACTAGCTTTAAATCATCAATAAAAACCACTGTGTAATTATATCTTTCATGGATATTTTCTGGAATTTCCAACGCTGATGTCCGTTCGTTTGTCAATAGATTAATATGCCAACTGTCTACTCCATTACTTATAAATGGAATTTCAAAACTCATATAACTATTAAATTTTTTAAATGGCTTATCTTTCTCAATTTCTAAATGAGAACTACACATTTCTTGCGTTAATTGAACATTATTAAATGAAATGAAATCCTTGGAAGAAATACCTCCCTTAACAACAGATTTAATACTGGTAGAATCATTGAAAAGAGTAAAATATGGATTTGCATTTGCTTCCAAAACCAGATACATTTTAGCAATTAATCTTTCTGGGTTTTTTAAATCGAAATCTCCATTAACAAAAATTTTATTTGTCATTTTCTTGCTTGAATAGATTTTAAGACTTTCCAAATTTTTATCAAGGACGAGAATTGTTTTATTGGAAATTTCAAATTTCAAATTTTGTTTGTTTATATGATCAGCAGAAATAAAGACCTCACCGTAATCCTGTAGCTTCATCCTCACAAGAAAAT
>JAUXCI010000220.1 GCA_030618945.1 Flavobacteriaceae bacterium | reverse complement strand
TCAATTTTTTATCTACACTTTAAGTTAAATAATATTTGTAAACCAATATTTTAGATTTTACTTATGAAATATACCCAACACAAAAAAGCAATTTTACTATTGGCGGATGGTACAGTATTTGAAGGCAAATCTGTTGGAATTGATGGCACGGCTGTGGGCGAAATATGTTTTAACACTGGTATGACCGGATATCAGGAAATCTTCACGGACCCTTCTTATTATGGACAATTGATGGTTGCAACAAATGCCCATATTGGAAACTATGGAATCAATATGGAGGAGGAACAATCAAATGGGATCAAAATTTCAGGTTTGGTTTGCAGAAACTTTAGTTTTGATTATTCGAGGGTAAATGCGGAAGAGTCTTTAATGACTTATTTTGAAAAGCAAAATTTTGTGGCAATTTCAGACGTTGATACCAGAGCTTTAGTGAGGTATATAAGAGATAAAGGCGCTATGAATGCTATAATTTCTACGGAAACTGATCTCGATATTTTGCAAAATAAACTGAGTCAAGTGCCCTCAATGGATGGATTGGAACTCGCGTCTAAGGTGTCAACAAAAGAAGCCTATACAGTTGGTGAAAAGAACGCAAAGTATAAAATTTCCGCGCTTGATATCGGAATAAAACGCAATATCTTAAGCAATCTGGCTCAAAGAGATTGTTATATCAAGGTCTTTCCATATGATGCGTCTTTTGAAGATTTAAGCGCATTTGAACCTGATGGTTATTTTTTAAGTAATGGACCTGGTGACCCAACACCACTCAAAAGCGCCCAAAAGCTGGCTAAGGAGATTATAGACAATAATTTGCCGCTATTTGGAATCTGTTTGGGGCATCAAGTGATAGCACAAGCTAATGGGATTCCAACCTACAAGATGCATAATGGGCACAGAGGGATTAATCATCCTGTAAAGAATATACTTACCGGAAAAGGTGAAATTACCTCTCAAAATCACGGATTTGTTGTGAAGAAGGAGGCAGTAATGGAGCATGAGGGAATTGAAATAACCCATGAGCATATAAACGATCAGACTTTAGCGGGAATGAGAATTAAAGACAAGCCGTGTTTCTCGGTACAATATCATCCGGAAGCGGGGCCAGGACCACATGATTCCTCCTATTTATTTGATCAATTTATCAATATGATTAAAGATTCAAAACAATAAAAAAACGGATTGGTTTTTCGAAATCGATATCGTATTTAAATGGTTATTTAAGATTATAACCTTTATATAATTTGTAAATTTACAGCTGTTAAAAACAATTAAAATTTAAAGATAATGAGCATTATATTAGACATTCATGCAAGACAAATTTTTGACTCCAGAGGTAATCCTACTGTTGAGGTTGATGTGATCACTGAAAACGGTGTATTAGGTAGAGCTGCGGTTCCTTCAGGAGCTTCAACGGGCGAACATGAGGCAGTTGAGTTAAGAGATGGTGGTGATGATTATATGGGAAAGGGTGTATTAAAAGCTGTTGAAAATGTAAATGAACTTATAGCCAAAGAAGTTATTGGTTATTCTGTATTCGAACAAAATACTATTGATCAGATCATGATCGATCTTGATGGTACGCCAAATAAAGCGAATCTTGGAGCTAATGCGATTTTGGGTGTTTCCTTGGCAACAGCAAAAGCAGCAGCCAATCAACTTAACCTACCCTTATATCGTTATGTAGGTGGTGTAAGCGCTAATACTTTACCTGTTCCTATGATGAACATTGTTAATGGTGGTTCTCATTCTGATGCTCCTATAGCATTCCAGGAATTTATGGTGATGCCTGTTAAAGCGAAGAGTTTTACTGAAGCTATAAAAATGGGAAGTGAGATTTTTCATAACCTAAAAAAATTATTACACGACAGAGGCTTGAATACTGCTGTAGGTGATGAAGGAGGATTTGCTCCTACTTTTGACGGTACTGAAGATGCTTTGGAAACCGTGATCAAAGCAATTACTGCTGCGGGATATAAAGCTGGAGATGAAGTGATGTTGGCGCTTGATTGTGCGGCTGCCGAATTCTATAAAGATGGGAAGTATGATTACACCATTTTTGAAGGAGATAAAGGAGTGGTTAGGACAAGTGAAGAGCAGGCTGATTATATTGCTGAGTTAGCTGCTAAATACCCAATTCTTTCAATCGAAGATGCCATGGATGAAAATGATTGGGATGGTTGGAAATATTTAACCGAGAAAATTGGAGACACGGTTCAATTAGTTGGAGATGATTTATTTGTTACAAATGTAGAGCGTCTAGGCAAAGGAATTGAAAACAATATTGCCAATTCAATTCTGATCAAAGTTAACCAGATTGGTACATTGACAGAAACTATAGCTGCTGTGAATATGGCGCATAATGCTGGGTATACATCTGTGATGTCTCACCGTTCAGGAGAAACAGAAGACAATACTATAGCTGATTTAGCTGTGGCCTTAAACACAGGACAGATCAAAACTGGATCTGCTTCACGAAGTGATCGTATGGCTAAATACAATCAATTATTAAGAATTGAGGAGGAGTTGCACAGTACTGCATATTATCCTCAAATGAAAGCATTTAAGGTTAAGTAATAAATGATAGAAATAGAAAAAAAGCTGAATTTAATTCAGCTTTTTTTGTGTGACATATATTGCCAAAATTATTAATAAAAATTGGCAGTAATTTCGTATTTTCGTGTTAGTGAAAAACACATAAAAAGTAAATTAAAAGAACTATGTCAGATATTGCAAAGTTAGTTATAAACGGCCAAGAATATGAGTTTCCAGTAAAAGTAGGAACAGAAAATGAAATTGCTATTGATATCAAAAGCTTAAGAGCTGCAACCAATGGGGTAATTACAATAGATTCAGGATTTAAGAATACCGGATCATGTGAAAGTAAAATTACTTTTTTAGATGGTGAGAAAGGTATTTTGCGTCATCGTGGTTATGCCATAGAGGACCTTACCAAAAAGGCTGGTTTTCTAGAAGTGGCGTATTTGGTAATTTTTGGAGAACTACCAACTAAGGAACAATTTTCGAAATGGGAAGCGGATATAAAAAGGCACTCTTTGTTGAATGAGGAAATGAAGAACATCATTGATGGTTTTCCAAAAAAAGCGCACCCAATGGGTATGCTTTCTTCACTTACCTCAGCCTTGACCGCTTTTAATCCTGCTACAGTGGATATTAATTCTGAGGAGCAAGTATATGGGGCTATTACTACATTGATGGGCAAGTTCCCTGTGATTGCTGCTTGGGCGCATAGTAAAAATCAAGGGCTTCCTTTGAATTATGCTAACAACTCTATGGGATATATAGAGAATATCATGCAGTTGATGTTCAGAATTCCAACAGAACCGTATGAAATGAACCCGATCGCTGTTAAGGCCTTAGATGAACTGCTTATCTTACACGAAGATCATGAACAAAATTGCTCTACATCTACGGTTCGTATTGTGGGGTCATCAGAAGCAGGCTTGTTTGCATCAGTTTCAGGAGGAGTATCGGCCCTTTGGGGTAGATTACATGGTGGCGCAAATCAGGCTGTCTTGGAAATGCTTAAGGATATTCAGGATGATGGTGGTGATGTTGAAAAGTATATCAATAAGGCCAAAGATAAAAATGATCCTTTCAGACTTATGGGATTCGGCCATCGTGTATATAAAAACTTTGATCCAAGAGCCAGAATTATTAAAAATGCGGCTGATGAACTTTTTGCTGATCTAGGCACTAATGATCCTGTTTTGGAGATTGCCAAACATTTAGAAGAAGTAGCTTTAAGCGATCCATATTTTGCAGAGAAAAAACTCTACCCGAATGTAGATTTTTATTCTGGAATTATTTACCGAGCATTAGGTTTCCCTGTTGAAATGTTTACTGTTATGTGTGCTATTGGCAGATTGCCAGGATGGATTGCACAATGGAAGGAGATGAGATTGAATCATGAACCAATTGGAAGACCGAGACAATTATATACAGGAGAACCTTTGAGGGCTTTTAAAGAATTTGACGAAAGGTAATCTCGGCTGCTTAGAATATCAATACCTATGGCATCTCTAGCGGTAGGTGCATTGACCAATGTTAATAAGTTAAATTTAATAATTTAAAATATCAAACATAATGTCAAAGGTAAAAACCATTATAATGGGGGCCGCAGGCCGCGATTTTCACAACTTCAACTTAATATTTAGAGATAATTTAAAATATGACGTGGTAGCATTTACAGCTACTCAAATTCCAGATATAGAAGGTCGTAGGTATCCAGCTGTATTGGCAGGCGATCTTTATCCTGATGGAATACCGATTTATGATGAATCCGAATTAGAAAAACTAATCAGGGAAAATGATATTGAAGAGGTAGTTTTTTCTTATTCAGATATCCATCATGAAAACGTTATGCACAAAGCTTCTAAAGTTATGGCCTGGGGAGCACATTTTAAAATCTTAGGTGGAGAGCCCACTATGATCAAATCAACGAAACCAGTAATAGCTATAGGTGCTGTTCGTACAGGCTGTGGTAAAAGCCAAACCACGCGTCGCGTTGCTGAAATCTTAAAAGATGCTGGCCTCAAAGTTGTAGCTATTCGTCATCCAATGCCTTATGGTGACCTTGCCAAACAAAAAGTTCAACGTTTTGCCCATCTTGATGATCTCAAAAAGC
>JAUXCI010000089.1 GCA_030618945.1 Flavobacteriaceae bacterium | reverse complement strand
GTTTAAGGCAGTTTGTAAACCTGAAGGTATCAGAACTCAACACCTCAGCTCCGATCACCTCACGTCTTAAAACATCTTCTAAAAATAAGGCACAAAAAAAGCCCATCCGAAAGGATGGGCTTACATGTTCAAAAAAAATTATAGCGAAAGATTAAATTACTTTAACGTTTACTGCATTCAATCCTTTTTTTCCTTGTTCCAATTCAAATTCTACATCATCTCCTTCACGGATATCATCGATCAATCCCGAAATGTGTACAAAATGTTCTTTACCAGTTCCTTCTTCACTAATGAATCCAAAACCTTTTGAATCATTGAAGAATTTTACTTTACCTTTATTCATTGTTATATATTTTAAATAGATGCTGCAAAATTAAGCTAATATTACGAAATACAATAATTTTTTGCAAATTTTTTTAATTAATTTTTTTGTAATTCCATCTTGTCCTGATGTTTACAATTTTTCAATAAGAAAACGCCACGCACACTCAATCATTATAAGGCCTATCTAGGTAATCCGATGAGAAGATTAGCTGGTAGTTAACAATCAATTCTGAAGAAAATTTCCAATAGATTCCTGATTTTACCTTAATAACAAGCCAAACAAAGGCAATATATGAATCAATAAATCATGAGGCCCGGATTTTTCTCTCAGAATGCAACTAAAAAGCTTATTGTTTCAAGATAGCATATTTATCAAAGTGGGGACCAGTATAAATTAAAACATTTCCCAAGTTCCCAAACCCGATGTCAATCATTAAAACAAAAAACCCCGACATCATTATAGAATCATTTAGGCAAATGAATATCAGGCCTTCAACATCCAATAAAATATTACAGTATTCCAATATCTTATTTTCTCAAAAAATTGTAATTTTAAAACGTCATTAAAAGAATTTTTTTGAAAAAATTTATTTTACCTATTTTGACTTTTTGCATATTGCTTAATTATGGAAGCACGAAAGTGTATGGGCAAAAAACTGATACCATCATTCACATTAATGGAAACATTCTTAAGGGTGAATTTAAAAAACTTGTATATGGTGTAATTACCTGGAAAATGGATGGAATGGGCACCATTAGCTTCGAAGAACCCAAGGTAAATACCATTATATCGCAGAAAACATTTGAGATCAAAATGGAGGATGGTAAATACTATTTTGCTTCATTTGATAGTTCAGCCGTCCAGAGGAAAGTCTATTTAACAATGCCTGATAAAAGTCTTTTGGTTGATATAGCTGATATCGTTCAAGTTTATCCCATAAAAAAGAATTTTTGGAGTCGTACGAGCGGAAACTTTAGTTTAGGTGCTAATTATTCAAAAGCTAGTAATGTTGCGACCGTTTCATTTAGCGGAAATGTGGACTACAGAAAAAGAAGTAGTTACTTCAATTTAGCCTGGGACACAAATGACACCTATCAAGGGGACACACTAAGTTCAAGTCATTCGAATTTATCTCTTGCCTGGCAAAGGGCTTTTAAGAAAGGTTGGTCAACCGATGTTACGATATCTGCAACGCAAAATACGGAACTTGGAACAAAACTCAGGTTAGGTCTCAGTTTAACAGGAATTAAAGACATTGTTTATAATGACTGGAACAGGCTTTATACAGGAGCAGGATTAAACATTACTCAGGAAACCGGTTATGATAATCCCGATGTCACAAACGATTTGGCCGGGCTTTTCGTCCTCTATTGGAAAATTTATAAGCTTAGCAGTCCAAAAGTTTGGTTAGATTCTAATGTTAGTTTTTTACCCTATTTAACTGACAGTGGCCGTTATAGGACAAGTTTTAATTTCAATCCCAAAGTGAATCTTTTTAGTGATAACTTTAAAGTTGGGATAGTATTCTACTATTCCTATGACAGTCAACCTTCTTCAGATGCAGCCAGTAATGACGATTATGGTCTAAATCTCCAGTTCACTTATTCGTTACATTAGACAATGAATTAATTAAATAATATACTAATCTTCAAATCAGCTCATTTCCAAATTAACAAATCAATACCATCTTTTCTTTTTCTTTTTAGAGCCTTCTCCTTTTCTTCCTTTTTTATACTTACTACCCCGCTTCTTTTTATGAATCTCTGGCTTGGCCTTTGGGTCCAAAGGATAAGGATGATCCTCTACCACCGGAATTTGAACATTAATACTTTGCTGAATGGTTTTAATATACTCCCTCTCATCTGCGGCGCAAAATGAATAAGCCGTTCCTATTTCGCCGGCCCTTCCTGTCCTACCGATTCTATGAACATAAGTATCCGGTAAATTGGGTAAGTCAAAATTAATTACTGCATCTAAATCCTTGACATCAATACCACGTGCCGCAAGATCTGTAGCAATAAGAATATTGACATAATTATTTTTGAACTTTCCCAAGGCGGTTTTTCGGTCATTTTGGGACTTATCTCCGTGTAAACTTTCAACTTTATAACCATTTTTTGCAAGGGTTTGCTCCAGTTTATCAACCCCATGCTTGGTTCGTCTAAATATTAAAATGCTTCCTTTGATTGTATTCCTCAATAAGTGCAAGCACAACTCCATTTTATTTTTCTTAGGCACATAATAAAGCATCTGACTTACATTACTTGCGGTAGGTAAATCAGGAGATATGTTTATGCGTTCGGGAGATTTTAAAATGGTTTTAGCTAATTCCTCAACTTTGAAAGGAATTGTAGCTGAGAACAAGAGCACCTGTTTATCAACTGGGCACAAACGTTCAATTTTTTTTACGTCATCAATAAAGCCAAGATCAAGCATAAGGTCTGCTTCATCCAATACCAGTATTTCAATTGACTTTAAATCAACTAATTCTTGTTTATGCAAATCGAGCAATCTTCCTGGAGTCACCACTAGTATATCCACTCCTTTTTTTAAGATTTCTATTTGGGGTTCCATTGGAATTCCTCCATAAATAACAGCTGAACGAATATTGCTATACTTCCCGTAAGTTTTAAAATTTTCTCCTATTTGAACCGCCAGTTCCCGAGTAGGGCTGACCACCATGGCCTTTATTTTTTTACCTTTTTTGGGAGCATCTTGCCGGTCAAATAACAACTGTAAAATAGGTAGTGCAAAGGCCGCCGTTTTACCAGTTCCAGTTTGTGCAGAGGTGATCAGGTCTTTTTTTGCCAGTACAAAAGGGATCGTTTTCTCTTGCACCAAGGTTGGTTCAGCATAACCAGCTTCTGCTATAGCCCTTAAAATAGGCTTATTAAGTTTTAAATCTTTAAATGACATCAAGGCATATTTACTGCAAAGATATATGAAAATTAAAGTTTGGCTTGAAAAATTAAAATGAATCTCAATAGGGCCGTGATTTAACCGCTATTTGATTTTTTTTCTTTTCTGATAATTCGCATCTTTGTTAGATCGTGATTTATAAAATAAATAAAACAGTTGAAATGCCCTGAATTCTTGTTTCCCGCTAATAAAGTGTCTCAACTAAATTATTCTATTTATTTACGCATTCATCTTATAAATATTTTATTTAAATGAAAAACATAATTGTTCTAGGCGCCGGTATGGTTGGCAGCTCCATGGCGATTGACATGGCAAAAATCCATAAAGTAACGCTGGCAGATCTAAGTTTGTCTGTTCTCAATCAAATTAAGCAAAATCATCCCGTGATAACTGTTAAGCAATTGAATGTTACGGATAAAAGTTCGTTGCAGGATCTTATAAAAAAGTTTGATTTGGTGATTTGTGCCGTTCCCGGATTTTTAGGTTTCCAAACCTTAAAATGGATTATTGAGGCTGAGATGAACGTCATAGATATTTCATTTTTTCCTGAAAACTCATTGGAACTGGATGCTTTGGCCAAAGAAAAAAATATCACAGCCATTGTTGACTGTGGGGTAGCTCCTGGAATGGATAATATCATATTGGGGTACTATAATGAGAAAATGAAAATCAGCCATTTTGAGTGTTTGGTTGGAGGATTACCAAAAGTCAAAAAATGGCCATTTTGTTACAAGGCTCCCTTTTCACCAATTGATGTAATTGAAGAATATACCAGACCAGCTCGATACGTGGAAAACAGTGTTGAGGTAGTTCGTGAGCCTTTGACTGACTGTGATTATGTAGAATTTGAGAAGGTAGGTACTTTGGAATCTTTTAATTCCGATGGTTTAAGGTCAATAATCCATACAATGCCACATATACCGAATATGAAGGAAAAAACTTTAAGATATCCAGGACATGTTGAATATGTACGCGTCTTAAAGGAGAGTGGTTTTTTTAGCGAAGAAAATATAGAGATCAATGGAACTGACGTTTCTCCCTTACATTTTACGAGTAAAATTTTATTCAACGAATGGAAACTGGGTGAAACAGAAGAAGAATTAACCGTAATGCGGGTGACCCTAAAAGGCGAAAATGACAAAGGGCAAACAGAAGAAATTGTATATAACTTACACGATGAATATTGTAAGGAAACCAATACATCTTCAATGGCCAGAACTACTGGTTATACAGCTACTGCGGCTGCCAATCTTTTTTTAGAAGGTTTGTTTAGCGAAAAAGGAGTTTTTCCACCTGAATTGGTTGGAAAACACGAGGTATGCTATAACTATTTTCTCAATTATTTAAAGGATAGAAATATTCATTATGTGAAAAATAGCCGATTGCTATAGTTACTGTATTATATTTATGCTTTAGCTTTAAAATGGGCTAAACCTTTATTTTTAAAGTTTTTATAATGCCATATTTCGATCAAATCAAGAATTAAACCATATGAAATATTTATTGAATCTATTTTTTTATATGCTTATTTTAAGTCCTTATTTACATCAAGTAAATGCTCAAAAAGGCGAAATTCCTGTAGGGGCAAAATTGCAGCAAAGTCAAAAACTCTTGATCAAAATTGGTATGACCTCCAAAAGCAAACCTGCTAAATTAAAATTCGGGGAATATGCAACTGTTAACCTCAAGGGAGGATCCACCAAAGGTGATGGCAAAACTAAATTAGACTTTTCTTTTGTTGTAATCAATAAAAAGGGTGACTCTGCCTTTGTTGAGGCCGCTAATAATTCAACCAACCCGGAAAGTCATACTTTAAAAGATTTAAGCGTATATATCACGACAAATATAGATCAAGAAGACCTGTGGATCTTACTAATGACCAAAACCCCAGACAAAAATGAATTCTCTTTAGAAAACATATTTCTTACCAATGGTATTGACGAAATTAATTTTGAAAACATTATTGGTGAGCCTATGGGCAAATCCATAAAAACAGCCCCAAGAGGAATTGAGGCCTTGATAAACGGCAACTCCATTGGGGCCATGCAATATTATTCAGGAGGTTCATTTAGTTATAAGAAGTTTATCTGGATTTCAGAAGAATTTGATGATCAGACAAAATTGATCGTTGCTTCTTTGTTTTCTTCCATGATGGAAATTGGTGATTATTTTGAAGATTATACTATTACGGATTAAAACATTTCAAAGTTAGTATTCAAAACCAAACCCGAAACCATTGTTTCATTATTTCAATATTTCATTGTTTCACTATTTGACTCATCACCCAACTTGTATGTAGTGCCGTCAATCCGCTTGACGGATGTCTATAATTTTTTTCGACAAGTTGCCGTCTCATGTTTTCAACATGATGAAGTTGAATATTTTTTGGATGTTCTATGAATACTTCCTGCTTTTTCCCATTTTTATTCAGTACCAATGGTTTTTCTTCAAAAACAGAAAATTCAATTTTCCCTTTACTACCAAATATTTCAACCCGGTCCAGGCTGTGATTACTACCAAAATTCCAGCTTCCCGTTCCCGTAACACCCGCCTCATGCAGCCAATGTGCAGCAAAAGCATCATGAGCGCCATATAATTTCTGTTGATTCAGGCTTAATCCACTAACTTGAATAATATTCCCCAAAAGAAAAGTGAACAAATCAAGTCCATGACTTGCCAGGTCATCAAAATAACCGCCGGGAGCAACCTTTGGATCCGTTCGCCAATTATATACTCCTGACAAATCAAATTTATTTGGAGCCTGACTTAAATTCCAGTTAATAAACCTTACATCACCAATCTCGTTATTTTCAAGCCAAGCCTTTATCTTATTAAAGCGTGGTAAGGATCTGCGGTAATATGCTACAAATAAAGGTATATTCTTTTCCTTAAAAGACTCGTAAATGGTCAAACTGTCCTTGTAACTTGGTGTTAAAGGTTTTTCAATACAACAAGGTTTACCAGCATTTGCAACTTTAAGGGCATAATACATATGTGAATCAGGAGGAGTAGCGATATAAACCGCATCAACCTCGGTATCATTGATCAGTGCGTCTGCATCGTCGTAAAATTTTGCAATACCATGTCTATTTGCATAATCTTTAGCTTTGGCCCCATTCCGCCTCATAACTGCCGTAATTTCAAAACCTTTAACATTTTGATAGGCAGGACCACTTTTAACTTCAGTTACGTTTCCGCAGCCAAGGATTCCCCAACGAATATTTTTCATATCATTTTAATTAAGCTAAAGATTTGTACTAGTGGACTAGCTTGATATAAAGTAAATATACTAAAATATAATTGTTGATTGTGCCATCAATCTAAAGGCCGGCAGGCCAGTTCAAATCAGCTCATTCTGTCTTATTAATTTTATGGTCAATAATAAACAATACTCCCATAAGAATAAACGGAAAAGTAATCATCACAATAATCCCAAGACTCATCCAAACTGAGCCATTCATATTATAATTATGAATATAAATCAATGGAGTTAAAACCAAACCAATAGCTATAAATATGATTCCTCCTAGCAGTTCCTTTTTCCACGCTAGCAAGAAGATTGCAAGAAGAATAAAAGTAGGTATAAGATGCATTAAAAAATCTCTCAATTGCTCCCATAGGGTCATGTCAGGTTGAAATGCATCCAGAGCGAACATACTTATAAAACATATGGCAAGAATACCAAGAATACGAGGTGCCCAAAAAAATGTTTTTGCAGGAATCTTCATGATATAAGAATATTAGGGCTTCAATATAGTTGAGAGCACTGGAATTAACAATGATTTAAATCAACTCAGAGATTGATTATGATCATATTCATTGAATTCAAATATCGGTTTATACACTTGATTTTAGTGCGGTGCTGTTAAATTCTCAATTAAATAAACCTTACGATCATTGATGGGTTGTTCATTTCGGTAATTTTTAAGAGGCATATTGAATGGAATGACCATTGTTCCTGACCTTGTTAAGTACGGTCTGTTCCGAATAATAAAATTCCAACATGCTGTCTTCGGCTGATGTGGAAATAGTGTTAATGTTAATTGGTGACTGTGTGATAAAAAAAAGTTTAATGAGTAAGGAACAAATCACTTCTGATAACTATCTTCAAGGTCCAAAGCACATAGATCTACCATGACTTTTGCAATCTTTTGGGTCACATCTCCAAAAAACCGCTCCCCTTTTTCTTTAGTGGCAAATGTAGGATTTCCTACGCCCGTATCATCGGTGATTGATGACCATTTTCTTTCGGTCCATAACCAGCTTTCAGTGAATTCTTCTATTTTATGCTTCTTTTCCCTGCCTTCTCCCCAATCCTTTTTTGGTAAAACCAGGTCAGGTTTTAAATGCAATAACAAACTTGTTTCCATTTCCTCTGCATGATCGCCGTCCAACTCAAAATATTCTCCGCGTTTCATGGCTTGAAACCAATTTGAGGTGGCTAAAAACATGTCTGGAAATTCCAGACCAAGTTCTCTTAACATGGTTTTAAAGTCATTACCTCCATGACTGTTTAAAATGAGAAATTTATTGATTTTTTGTCGTTGCATTACTGTAATCACGTCCCTTAAGATTGACAATTGGGTAGAAGGATTTATATTAATATCCAAATAAATATCGCTTTGACCCGTATTGACTCCGAAAGGTATGTTAGGTAAAACAATTACTTTCGCTCCTTGCTCCCATGCTTTACGAGCTGACTCAGCGGCTATATAATCGGATTCAATATTATCCGTTGCGTAGGGCAAGTGGAAATTATGTGCTTCGGTAGCGCCCCAAGGCAAAATGGCAAGCTCAATGTTTTCATCTTTAAGATGTTTCCAATTTGTTTCGGCTAAAATATAAGGTCTCATAGAAGTGTTTTAGAACATTTAAGATAAGGCTTATTTTGAGCATAGCCAAGTACAATGAAGCAATTTGAAGATTTGAACCTGCCTGCCGTCCTTTAGGCAGGAATTAGGCCATTTGAAAATGTCTCAGATCATTATTTCATTGTTTCAATATTTCATTGTTTATTTGTTCTTTCAATTTTAAAGCCGCCGGAGTAATTGCCAGACCTCCCAAGCCAGTACATTTCACACAAGTAGGCATATCAGCACTTACTCTTTGAACGGTTTCTAAAACCTGGTCAAGAGGGATAAGATGTGCAAAGCCCGACATCGCCATGGTAGCCGAAGAAAGTGCATTTACCGCAGCACTGGTATTCTTGCCTAAGCAAGGTGCTTCAACCCTGTCGGCGATAGGATCGCATACCAAACCGATCATATTTTGAATCGCCATAGACGCCGCCCCAAGTCCTTGAGCCGCTGAACCTCCAAAAAGTTCTACAATTCCAGCTGCCGCCATACCGGCGGAAGCACCGCATTCAACCTGGCAACCATGTTCTTCAGCCGAAAATCCAGGCCCCATTGCAAAATAAGCCCCAACCAGTCCTGCTGCATAATACGCTCTAGTTTTATCCTCCAAACTGGCTTCAACCTCATCGGCTACAGCCTTTAGAACAGCTCCTACGGTGCCACATGATCCGGCAGTAGGGTTTGCTACTATCACTTCAAGTGCACTTTTTGACTCCATAATCGCGGCAACATTCTCAACGATATTATTCACGATGGAATTCTGTAGAATTTTCCCTGATTTCTCTGCCTTTTTAACCAAATTTGATTGCTGTGGTAATATTCTATCCTGGAATACCGTTCCCGACAAACCGATTTCGATGCTTCTTTCAATGATTCCGATAAGCACCTTCATTTTGTCATTTAATTCTTCATTTGACAATCCACTGCGATGCTTTTCATAACTTAAACCCAAGCTTCCCAAACTCAGGTCTTCAGATTCACTATAAGCGATCAGTGATTCAATCGTAGAAAAAGGCGGCGGGGTTTGTCTTCCTGATACGACTGGCATAATTGGTAAAACGTAGGCTACTTTAGAAACTTCAGTAAAACCATTAATATGTTTTATCAAGCCCCTTTCAAAAGCCCT
>JAUXCI010000293.1 GCA_030618945.1 Flavobacteriaceae bacterium | reverse complement strand
TCAAACAAATAGGTGATTGGAAGTCAAAAAAGAATTATATAAAGCGTGTGAGGCGTTTATATCGGAGAAACGATCAAACATTCATGATATCATGGCTGCAAACCAAAGGGCTCTTGAGAATGAATCCAAGAGTTCGGCTGGGGATAAACACGAAACGGGCAGGGCCATGTTGCATTTGGAGATGGAAAAGGCCTCTCAGCAAATTGCCGTTGTTTCTGAAATGCAAGAGGTCATTGAGAGAATTGATTTTTCCAAAACTACTGATCAAGTTAGGTTGGGCAGTTTGATCATAAGCAGCAGTGGGAATTATTATTTATCGATAAGTGCGGGTCTTATCAAAATTGGGATGGTGGAATATTTTGCTGTTTCAACCTTTTCACCCATAGGAAATTTACTTTTGGGTAAGAAGAAAGGTTCCGTGATAAATTTGGCTAAAAAACAAATCACCATCCTGGAGGTTCAATGATTGAGTTTTTGACAGGTTTAATTTTTTATTGCTGATTTTAAGTCTTTAATACCCATGTTAAAAAGCGTGAAACTAAAAATGTCAGTATATTGCGCTATACTTTTTGAAACTGGTGTGCCTGCACCGTGGCCTGCATTTGTCTCAATTCTTATCAACACTGGGACTTTACCAGCTTGCTTTTCTTGGAGTTCAGCTGCAAATTTAAAGGAATGCGCGGGTACAACCCTGTCATCATGATCTCCTGTTGTGATTAGTGTAGCCGGATATTCCACCCCTTTTTTCACATTGTGAACCGGGGAATAATTATTCAAATAATCAAACATTTCTTTACTTTGCTCTGAAGTCCCATAGTCATACGCCCATCCTGCTCCAGCAGTAAAGGTATGGTAACGAAGCATATCCAATACACCTACAGCCGGCAAGGCTACTTTCATTAAATCTGGTCTTTGGATCATTGTTGCTCCAACAAGCAAGCCCCCATTAGAGCCTCCTCTAATTGCTAAATAATCGCTTGAGGTATAATGGTTAGAAATTAAGTACTCTGCAGCCGCAATAAAATCATCAAAAACATTTTGTTTTTTTAGTTGTGTTCCGGCATCGTGCCAGACTTTTCCATATTCCCCACCACCTCTAAGATTAGCTACAGCATAGACGCCACCCATCTCTAACCAGGTTGCAGTAACAACGCTAAAAGAAGGTGTCAGGCTTATATTGAAGCCACCGTATCCATAGATAATAGTTGGGTTTTTACCATTCAGTTCAGTCCCTTTTTTATAAGTGATAATCATTGGCACCTTTGTCCCGTCCTTAGATTTGTAAAAAACTTGTTTTGATTCGTAGTTTTCGGAATTAAAATCCACTTTAGGTTGTTTGTAAATCACAGATGACCCATTCTTAGGATTAAATTTATATAAGGAAGAAGGAGTCGTATAGTTGGTAAAAGAATAATAAAGTGATTTATCTTCTTTTTTACCACTAAATCCTCCCGAAGAACCAATTCCCGGCAAGGTGATCTCCCTGATTTGATTGCCCTTGTTATCATATTGAAGTACCATGGATACCGCATCTTTCATGTATTCTGCGAAAAAATACCCACCGCCGGTAGTAATATTCAACACGTGCTCGGTCTCAGGAATTAAATCTACCCAATTTTCCTGCGCTACTTTGTCAAATTTTGTAGAAATCACTTTCTTATTGGCAGCATTAAAGTTGGTCACAATAAACAGTAAATCATTCTCATTATCGATTACAGAGTGATCATTGTCAAAATTATCAACAATAGTAATTAGTTTGCTATTCGGCGAATTCAGATCTTTAATATAAAGTTCATTTCCAGAAGTCGAATTTGAACCATGAATAACCAGGTATTTTTGATCTTCAGTTACATAGGCCCCAACGTACCTGCGTTTTTCTTTTGCTCCAAAGATTATTTGATCTTCTTTTTGATCAGTGCCCAATTTGTGATAATACAATTTGTGCTGGTCCGTCTTTGCTGATAATTCACTACCCTCAGGTTTGTCATAACTTGAATAATAGAAACCATCGTTTTTGTACCAGGAAAGTCCACTAAACTTGACATCTTTGATAGTATCTTCTGAAATTTCCATGGTGGTAGCATCCATGATGATCACTTTTCGCCAATCAGAGCCTCCTTCAGAGATAGAATAGGCAACTTTACTCCCATCTTTACTAAAAGATACCTGACCAAGAGAGGTAGTAGCATCTTCCGAAAAGGTATTGGGGTCAAGAAAAACTTCAGGTGATCCTCCATCTTTTTCTCTGTAAAGCACATATTGATTCTGTAAGCCATTATTTTTATAAAAATAATTGAATTCTCCGTGCTTAGAAGGAGCAGAATATTTCTCGTAATCCCATAATTCGGTCAGTCGGTTTTTGATTTCCTCTCTAAATGGAATTTTACTGAGATAGTCAAAAGTAACTTCATTTTGAGCTTTTACCCATGCTTCCGTTTCTTTAGAACGATCGTCTTCAAGCCATCTGTACGGATCTTTAACTTCGGTACCGAAATACTCGTCAACTGTATTTCCTTTTTCTGTTGCAGGATATTTCAATTCCATAGTAGTATTTTGTGCGTAAATCATGCTGCTAAATAAAGTAATCAACATGCACTTTAGTGTAATATGTTTCATTTTCATGATTTAAAAATATTTTTCTAAACTTTAATTCAGCGCATTAACCGTTCCTATTTTTCCCGGTAGCAATTGTTTTAAAGTCGCTTCAATTCCGTTTTTAAGGGTGATTGTTGAAGAAGGACAACCATTGCAGAGTTTGGTGTTTTCATTTGTTGTATTTGTAATTTTG